>NZ_JBEXSX010000038.1:0-90823 GCF_040613835.1 Streptomyces sp. NPDC006207
AAGCAGTACGTGGTGTCCAAGGACAACATCAACGGCCTGGAGTGGACCCTCGACCCGTCCACCATCTTCCGCTTCTGGGAGATCCAGAAGGGCGTGACCCAGTAGCCGGTGCGAGGGCGGGCGTCGGCCGGCGGGGACGGTGAAGGGCTCGCGCGGCTCTCCCATCGCGACGACGATGCGCGCAGCCGCGGCGGCCGCGCCCCCTCACGGCCGCCGCGTTGCGCGGCGTGCCGCCGCCACTGCTCGCGGCCCCGGTCCTGGCGGGGTCGAACGGTGACGACGCCGGGCATGCCTTGCCGTGCACGCATAGACTCTTGCTCATGACGCAAGACGATGGTGATCTGGACAGTCTGGTGCGCAAGCGCATCCGCGCCCTGCGTGTGGCCCAGGGCTGGTCCCTGGAGGACCTGGCCGTGCGCGCCAACGTCAGTCAGTCCACGCTCTCCCGCATCGAGAACGGGCAGCGGCGCCTGGCGCTGGACCAGCTCGTCACCCTCGCCCGCGCCCTGGACACCTCCCTGGACCAGCTGGTGGAGACCGCGTCGGACGACGTGGTCTCCCACCCGACGATCGACCGGGCGCGCGGGCAGATGCGCTGGCCGATCAAAGCGGAACCCGGCATGACCGTCATCCGGCAGCGCATGACGAACCCGCCGCCCGACCACCCCTCGGGCATGCGTGCCCACCCGGGCCGTGAATGGCTCGTCATCCTGTCCGGGACCGCGGTCCTGCTCCTGGGCAACCGTCGCCTGCGGATCGAGACCAACCAGGCGGCGGAGTTCCCCACGATGCTCCCGCACGCCATCGGGGCCGAGGGCGGACCCTGCGAGATCCTGGGCATCTTCGACCGCGACGCCCGCCGCGGCCACCAGCGCGGCGAGGCCACCGGGAAGGCGTCACCGTGACGGTTTGCGCCTGCCGCAGCGCGGCCGGGCATCGGCTTGCGCATTCCGGAAGCCGCTGGGCCGCCCGCGGACGCCCGCCTAGCGTGGGCGCCATGAATCACCCCCACCCGCACGCAGCGGACCATGCCGCGCCCCACGTCCACGAGCACGAGCACGAGCACGAGCACGATCACGATCACGACACAGCCGTTCAGGCGGAGATCCTCGACCTGGACGCCGAAGTGCTCGCCGAGCACAACGCGTCCATCACGGACTGGCTGCCCGTCGGGAACAGCCCCCGCCGCATCGTGGACCTGGGCTGCGGGACGGGAGCGGGAACCCTCGCCCTCCTTCGGCGCTTCCCCGCGGCACAGGTGACGGCCGTCGACTCCTCGGCCCCGCACCTGCGCCGCCTGCAGGCGAAGGCAGCCGCGGCCGGAGTGGCCGACCGCGTGCACCTGGTCGAGGCCGACCTCGACGCGGCGGCCTGGCCCGACCTCGGCACCCCGGAACTGGTGTGGGCCTCGGCCTCCCTGCACCACATGACCGAGCCCGACCAGACCCTGCGCCAGGTCCACGACCTGCTCGCCCCGGGCGGACTGTTCGCCGTCGTCGAGCTGGCCGGCTTCCCCCGCTTCCTGCCCGGGGATGCCCCGCAGGACGCCCCGGGCCTGGAGGAGCGCTGCCATGCCGCACTCGACCACCACCACGCCGAGCACATCCCCCACCGCGGCGCCGACTGGGGGACCAAGCTGACGAAGGCCGGCTTCACCATCGAGGGCGAACGGACCCTGACCATCGACGTCGCCCCGCCCCCCACCGACGCGGTCAGCCGTTACGCACTCAGCAGCCTGCGCCGCATGCGCACCACCGTCGCCTCCGCCCTGACGGCGGACGACCTGACCGCCCTCGACCGGCTGCTCGACGCCGACGGTCCCGAGGGCATCCCGCGCCGCACCGACGTGGGCGTCCGTACCGAGCGCACGGTCTGGGCCGCCCGCCGGGCGTGAACCGCTGCCCCTGAACACCGTGACCCGTGCCGCCGGCGTCCGGCGGTGCCCAAGCGGTACAGGGGCCACGGTGCCGGGCACTGCACGGACGGGCAAAGGCCTGTGCACGACGGGGCAAGGGGCCAGGCCGGAATCCTCCCTACGGTCGAGTTGTCCCGTCACGAGTGGGACGCCAATGCGCGGTCCCGGGACCGCTCGCGGATCCGTCGGCTCCCGGCCCGCGCAAGACTGCGAGGGAGTGACGCTGATGACCGACGCCGAACAGTTCGAGGAGCGGCGGGACGAGGGGAAACCGCTGCGGTACCTGGCCGCCGCGAGCGTCGTGGCGTGGATCCTCGCGGTGTGCGCGGTGTGCGTGATCCTGCCGCTGTACTCCCACCCGAGCCTCGCGTGCGGCCTCGCGCCGCTGATCACCGCGGGGACCGCGGCGATGGTGCTCGGACGCGTGAAGGACCGCTACCGCTGCCGGGCGGAGCGGGCGCACGCCGTGTCCGACACCGTCCGGCGGGTCCTGCTCCGGCCGCTCCCCGGGCGCATCGGCGCGCTGGGGCTCGCCTCCATCTACCGTCCCTGCGGGGGCCGGGGACAGGTCGGCGGTGACCTGTACGCGGTCGCGCGCGCGGGCGAGGCGACCCGCCTGATCATCGGTGACGTGTGCGGCAAGGGCCTGCCCACGTTCGAGGACGTCGCGGCCGTGCTCGGGGCCTTCCGCGAATGGGCGCCGCGCGCCGCGACCCTGGCGGAGCTGTCGGCGCGGCTGGAGGAGAGCTTCCTGTTCCACCTGGCCGACAGCGACGACCTCTCCCGCGAGAAGGACGAACGTTTCGTGACGGCGCTTCTGCTGGAGGTGCGGGACGGCGAGCCGTTCGCCCGCATGGTCAACCACGGCCACCCGCCGCCCATACGGGCCCGCCGGGGGAGCGTCGCGCTGGTGGCGGGCTGCCCGGCTCCCCCCTTGGGCCTGTACGGTCTGCGGGACTGCGGTGCCATGGAGGAACGCTTCGAACTGTGCCCCGGGGACACGCTGTTGCTCTACACCGACGGCCTCATGGAGGCCCGCGACGCCGCCGGGCGGTGCTACCCGCTGCTGGAACGCGCCACGACGTGGCGGTGGATCCGCGAGGGCACACCGGGCCACGTGTGCCTGCCCGATGTGCTGGGGGAGATCCTCGAGGATGTCGTCGAGCATTCGGGCGCGCTTCCCGAGGACGACCTGGCGATGGTCGCCCTGACCCGTGTCGAGGAACCGGGAGCGGCCGTGCTGTCCAGGTCGGCCGGTGAGGCCTGGCGCGAGGACGCGGAGCAGTGGCGGCACGGTTGATCACCGGCCCGGTACCACCTGCGGAGGTTCCGAGGAATGCCCGGGGGAGCCGTTTGACCCGGAGGGCAGCCACACCCATAGGGGCGTTTGACCCATGCAGGGGACACGGACCGGCTGTCACAGTGGCGGGGCCGGGAGGACGGCTGGCTCTCCGCGAGGCCGGTCGTGGAAACCGGTTGATCAGCGCTGCCTGGAGGCTGCCACACCCGCGCCCGCGACCTCGCGATGCCCTTCCGCATGGCTCCGGGCCGGTCGGTCGTCCCTTAGGGCGCGTGCACGGGGGAATCGTCCGGGCGGCAAGTGATGCCACATACCCGCAATGGGTGCGAATGGTTCGCTGTTCGTTCATTTCGCGGAAGAAGGCGCGCTTTAGCGTCTCGGGGACTTCACACCGATCCACAGGGGAACGGTGCACGGAAAGGCGCAGTACATGGAGACGACAAGAGGGTCCACCGGGCCGGACCGTGAGCCCGAGGGCCTTTCCCGCCGGCGGTTCGTGGTCATGGCGGGTACCGCCGTCGCGGCGGTCGGCGTCGGTGCGGGCACCGCCGAGGCGGTCAGCGGATCCGCCCTCGAGTCGAACGGCAAGGTCAAGACGGTGGGCGGGAGCTCCGTGCTCAACCGGGCCAAGGCGCCCAAGGGCAAGTGGCTCGCGGGTGACACCCACGTCCACGACGACCATTCGTCGGACGGCAGCGGGCCCCGGCAGACCTCGCACCAGACCCTCCCCGGGAACCTTCCCGTCGGCGACCAGATCGCCCAGGGCGAGAAGGCCGGCCTCGACTTCATGCCCCTGACCGACCACCGGACGTACGACCAGGTCTGGGACCCCCAGTGGAAGTCGTCCAAGCTGCTGTTGCTCCCGGGTGAGGAGGCGAACGGCTCGCCCCACGCCATCGTGCTGGGCAACGTGGACGTGATCGTGGACGGCGCCAACCCGACCGGTTCCGCGGCCTTCCGCCATGTGCAGCAGTCCGTCTGGGACGCGCACGCGCAAGGGGCGGTGTGGTCGCAGGCGCACCCCGACGACGGTGAGTACACGCCGGCGACGGGCCCGAACGCCAACGCGAGCGTCCAAGGCGCGGACCTCGTCGAGGTGCTCAACGTGTCCACCGGTCCGGACGAGCAGGTCGAGTACGCGGAGAACCGCTGGAACGCGGGTTTCCGCTTCGGGGTGGCGGCGGCGAGCGACTGCCACTTCCGCGAGCTGTGGGACATCGACGCCCCCGGGACGCCCACCACCCACGTCTTCGCGGCGAAGCGTTCGGTCCTGGGCATCCTCGACGGGTTCCGCAGCGGCCGTACGACGGTCGCGCAGAACACCGCGGGGCCGTTCCTGACCATCGAGGCCGACGTCGACGGTGACGGCGTGTTCGAGGCGATCGGCGGCGACGAGGTGGTCGTGGCCGACCGCAAGCTGCCCAAGAAGGCCACGCTGCGTGTGAACGTCAGGGGTGGCAAGGGAACCACCGTCCACGTCTACGCGGCTCCCGGTCGATCGGCGGGCCCCATCGCGAGCTACCGGCCGCAACGGGCCAACGAGAGCTACGAACTGCCGCTCGTGCTGAAGGGCACCGACCACGGCTGGTACCGGGCCGAGGCCCGTTCCCCCGGCAGCGCCTCCGGTTCCGACGCCGACCCGAACCTGCCCGACCAGCTCCGCGGTGCCACCTCGCCCGTCTTCGTCTCCGTCGGCGCTCCGGCCGACCCCCGGCCCGAGATCGCGCTCCCGGCCGCCGACACCGCCCACGACGAGGCGGCGTTCGTCACCGGCGACCCGGGCACGTTCACCGGCTTCTCCGATGTCGCGGTCGTGGGCGACGTCACGCACGTCGTGGCGGAGGTGCACGAGAACCAGGCGAGCAAGGTGGTCTACCGCCGGCTCAACGGCAAGGGCAGGATCACCAGGTCCGTCACCTTGTCCGGCCGTTCGGCGACGGCGCGGTTCCCGCGGATCGTCGCGACCTCCCATGACGTGTGGGTGGCCTGGCAGGACGAGCAGGGCAAGGAGCAGCCGCACCGTCCGGTGATCCTCCTGGCGCACAGCGCCGACGGCGGCGGCTCCTTCAAGGCCCCGGCCAAGATCAGCAAGGGCAAGGGGCGTGCCGTCCACCCGGCACTGGCACTGGTCGACGACAAGCATCCGCTGGTCGCCTGGTCCGACAACGGCGAAGGCGCGTTCGACGTGTACGCGCAGATCGTCGGCATCGACAAGGCCGCGGTGAACATCTCCGCGGCGGGCAAGGCGACCGGTCCGGGCGTGCCCGGCGATGCGCGCTCGCCGCGCTACCCCGCCTCGCTGTTCCCGGTCGTCGCCGTCCACGACGGCGAGCACGCCGTGATCAGCTGGCAGGACGACCGCTACGACCCGGACCCGTTGTGGACCGGCCACACCCCGCCCGCGGGCCAGCCGGCCGCCGGCGGTACGGACCCGGACAACTGGCAGGTCCTGGCGTCGGTACGCAAGGCGCCGGGCCGCGGCTGGAGCACTCCGGTCCAGGTCAGCAGGGTCAGTGACCGATCGGACAGGCACCCGGGCCTGACCGTGGACCGGGACGGGACGTTCGTCGCGATCTGGGAGAGCGGTGCGCTCCAGAGCTCCGGCTCCAACCTCCAGCTCCGGGCCAGCCGATCCACCGACGGCGGCACGACCTGGACGGCGTCCGAGAACGTCGCCCTCGACGCCGAAGCCATGAGCCAGTGGGCCAGGCTCGGCGTGGACCCTGACGGCACGGTCCGCGCGGTCTGGTACGACTCCCGCTCGACCGACTGGCGCTGGAAGGTCTTCACCGCCACCCTCGACCGCGAGAAGGGCTGGTCCGACGCCACCCAGGTGAGCCACCAGGGCAACAGCACCTGGCCCGCCCTGCACCGCGGCGTCGTGGTGTTCACCAGCGACCGCGGCGCGACACGTACACAGCGCGACGAGACGCAGCAGATCTTCCGGGCGAAGCTGGTCTGAACCATCGGCATCGGGTCCGTCCGCTACCCCTCCCCCGCGCCTCGGGTTTTCCGTGCGGCCGCAGGCACGCCGGGGGAGGGGGTGCTGCGGCAGGGCAGTTCCGCGGATCAATTGGCCGCGCGCGCCACGGCGAGTAGTGTTGACAGTGCTCCGGAAATCGGTTCCGCGGATTTGTTGCGCGGGACGTCCGGGATATCGTTTCCAACCTGGCGGTCATTCCGCGCGGCGGATTCGGCCCCGCCGTCATCGGTCGTCATCGGGCGGCGACATCGCCATGATCTGGGAAATACTGGTCCTGGGTTTCGTACTCAGTCTCGACAATTTCCGGGTGTCGATCGCGCTCGGCACCGTCCCCTTCGGTCTGAAGCGCGCGGTGCAGGTTGCGCTCACCTTCGGGCTGTGGGACGCGGTCATGCCCTTGGTCGGGCTGTTGATCGGTCGCCGGATAGGGGAATCCATCGGAGACGTCGCCGACTTGGTGGGTGCGGCCGCTCTGGGTGGTTACGGTCTCTACCTCGTCGTCTCGGCCCTTCGGCACCCCGAGCCGGAGGAGTTGGACCATCCGTGGGCGCTGTTCGGCATCCCGCTGACGCTCAGCCTGGACAACCTGCTCGCCGGGGCGAGCCTGGGGATCCTCGGGCTCTCGCCGTGGTTCTCGGCCGCCGTCTTCGGAATCATGACGGCGGTGATGTCGCTGGTCGGGCTGCAGCTGGGTCGGGTCGCGGCGCGCCTCATCCGGATCCGCTCGGACCTGCTGAGCGGGGTCACCTTGATCATCGCCGCTGCCGCGCTGCCGTTGTGGTTCGGCGGCTAGCCGCCCGGGATGCGGTCCGGCCGGCGAACCCGGTGCGGTCGGGGGACCAGCGGTGGGTCGTCGGAACGTGATCCGGCGTTGGCGGCCGCCACCGCCCGGGCGACCAGGTGATGGTCGGGCGACAGGTGGCAGACCGGGTCGGTGCGGGCCGCATCGCCGGTGAGCAGGAACGCCTGGCAACGGCAGCCGCCGAAGTCCAGCTCCCGCCGGAAGCAGCTCCGGCAGGGCTCGGGCATCCAGTCGGTTCCCCGGAACGCGGTCATCACCGGGGACTCGTTCCAGATCCACGCCAGCGAGTCCTCACGCACGCTGGCCCTCGGCAACGGCAGGGACTGGGCGGCCGGGCAGGGCAGGACGTCGCCGTTCGGCGTGACGGTCAGCTGCCGGGACGCCCAGCCGCCCATGCAGGGCTTGGGGTAGCGGCTGTAGTAGTCGGAGATGACGTAGATGACGTCCATGCGGTCCCGCAACCGCTCACGGGCTGCCCGCACGACGACTTCGGCCGCTTCGAGCTGGGCCCGGCTGGGCAGCAGCGCGGCACGGTTGCGCCAGGCCCAGCCGTAGTACTGGGTGTTGGCCAGCTCCAGCCGGTCGGCGCCCACCTCCTCGGCCAGGTCGAGCACGTCGGCGACCCGGTCGATGTTGTGCCGGTGCAGGACCACGTTCATGGTCAGGGGCCAGCCCAGCTCCTTGACCACGTGCATCGCCTCGATCTTGCGCTCGAAGGACGGGACGCCGGCGATCCGGTCGGACGCGGCCGCTTCGTGGGCCTGGATGCTGATCTGCACGTGGTCCAGGCCGGCGGCCCGCAACTGTTCGGCCTTCGAGCGGGAGAGCCCGAGGGCGCTGGTCACGAGGTTGGTGTAGAGGCCCAGGTGGTGGGCGGCCGCCGTGATCTCCACCAGGTCGCGCCGCAGCAGCGGTTCCCCGCCCGACAGGTGGCACTGCAGGACGCCCAGGTCGCCGGCTTCGGCCAGCACCCGCCGCCACTCGTCCGTGGCCAGCTCGTCCTGGTAACCGGCCATGTTCAGCGGGTTGGAGCAGTACGGGCAGGCCAGCGGGCACCGGTAGGTGAGTTCGGCGAGCAACCCGAACGGGCTATCCATCGGTGAGCTCCATCCAGCGCCGGGTGACGAGCCGGGTCAGGAACCGCCGCACCTCGTCCTCCGGGACGGTCTGGTAGCGGGCGCCCAGCTCGGTCACGATCTCGGCCACGGTGTGCTGCCCGTCGCACAGCTGGAGGATCGCCGCGCCGCTGCCGTTCAGGACCACCACCGTCTCGGGGTGCAGCAGTACCTGACGCTGCCTGGTCCGGCAGAAGGTGAGCCGGACATGACGCGCCAGCCGGGGCCGGTCCGGGCCGCACACCTCGACACCGGGTCCGGTCCTGGTCCTGCTCCGGGTCGCTCCTGGGGGTGTCGGGTCCATGGCGGTCACTCCGGGTAGGCCTGGTCGATGGCGTCCATGAGACTCCACAGGACGTCGCACTTGAACGAGAGCGCGTCGACGGCGCGCGCCTGCGACTCGGCGGACAGGCAGTGCGACGTGACCACCTGGAGGGCGTGCTCGCAGTCGCGCGGGGCCTGCTCCAGGCGGGTGCGGAAGTAGGCGAGGCCGTCGGGGTCGATCCACGGGTACCAGCGCTCGAAGGCGGCCAGGCGAGCGGCCATCAGGTCGGGCGCGAACAGTTCCGTGAGCGAGGACGCCACCGCCTCCACCCACGGGCGGGTCCGGGCGAAGTTCACGTAGGCGTCGACGGAGAACCGCACGCCCGGTACCAGGTGCCGGTGGTCCCGGACCTCGTCGCGGGTCAGCCCGGTGGCCTCGCCCAGGCGCAGCCACGCCTCGATGCCGCCCTCGCCGGCGGCGCTGCCGTCGTGGTCGGTGATCCGTCGGATCCAGCGGCGGCGGACGTCGAGGTCGGGGCAGTTGGAAAGGATCGCGGCGTCCTTGCGGGGGATGTTCTCCTGGTAGTAGAAGCGGTTGGCCACCCAGCCGCGGATCTGCCGATGGCTCAGCCGGCCTGTGTTCATCCGGACGTGGAAGGGGTGTTGGTCGTGGTACCGCCGCGAGTGGGCCCGCAACGCCTCGACGAAGTCGTCGGCGCCGGTTCTCGTGGTTGTCGTCGTCACGGCTCTACACCTGGATCTCGAGGCCGTCGGTGGCCACCTCTATGCCGCTTTCCCGCAGGATGTGCCGCTCGGGTGCGTCCTCCAGGAGGATCGGGTTGGTGTTGTTGACGTGCACGAGGACCGTCCGTCCCGCGGCCAGCGACGGGAGCCGGGCCAGGCTGCCGTCCGGGCCGTCGATGGGCAGGTGGCCCATCTCCCGGGCCGTCTTGCCGGCCAGCCCGAGCCGTACGAGCTCGTCGTCGCGCCAGCAGGTCCCGTCGAACAGCAGGCATCCGCAGCCCTCGAGCTCCGCGCACAGCGCCGGCGTCAGCGACTGCACGGCGGGCAGGTAGACCAGCGTCCCCCCGCTGCGTTCGTCGGTCAGCCGGTAGCCCACGACGCGGCCGTGGTCCGCCTCGGCCCCGAACCGGGCGCGTTTGACGGTCGGTACGTCGAACGCGCGGCAGGACAGCCCGTCCGCCAGGGCCAGGTCGGTGCCGGGGATCACTGCCCGCCACTCGACGGTGCAGTAGTGCTGGAGCGTGCTCAGGATTCCCGAGCCGTCACACAGGGTCTTGTGTGCCGCCGGAGTGGCGTACACCCGCAGGACACGGGCCTCGCGCAACAGCAGCAGACCCAGCGTGTGGTCCAGCTCGGCGTCGGTGAGCAGCACCGCTTCCAGCGGCGTCGTCCGGTCGCCCTGCGGGTGCAGGCCCGGGAAGGCCTCGAACTGGGCGCGGAGGTCGGGTGAGGCGTTGACGAGGAACCACCGGCAGCGGTCGGCGCTGACGGCGATCGAGGACTGGGTGCGCGGGGGGCCGGCCCCTGAGCGGACCGCGCCGCACACGGGGCAGCCGCAGTTCCACTGCGGGGACCCGCCCCCCGCCGCCGAGCCCAGCACTCGCAGCAACACGCCGGCACTCCGTTCGTCGAATGTCCGGGTCCGTCGTCGGCCCGGCCGCCTCTCGGCGTCCCGAGCCGTCGGTCCGCTAGTCCTCCAGCCGGGCGACGTACATGGTCACCTCGGCCGCGACCGCGATCTCCTCGAACTCGGGCGTCTCCCACACAACGAGCTGGGGTTCCATGGATTCACCTCCTCTCTGGCCGGTCACGGCAAGATCCGGTCGCGCGCTACGACCATTCCGGGAGGGCGAAGGTGATCAGGGCGCTCCCGTGTCCCGCGCCGAGCATGCCGGGGAGGAATCCCTCGGCCCACCCGCCCCAGCCGACCGGTACGGCGATGTACTGCCTGTCGTCGACCATGTAGGTGGTCGGGCTGCTGTGGTGGCCGCTCCCGCACTGGAACTGCCACAGCCCCTGCCCGGTGCGGGCGTCGAGCGCGTTGAACTCGCCGGACGGCTCACCGGCGAACACCAGGTCACCACCGGTGGCCAGCACCGAGGCGCACATCGGCAGTTCGTTGCGCCAGCGCCACTTCTCCTCGCCGTCGGCGTCGAACGCGCTGACGGACCCCGCCATGTCCTCGATGTCCACCTGAACGCCCGCGCCCCAGTACGGGATGCTCTCCTTGAACTCCCGGCGCCGCCGGGTGGCCGTGGCACCCGTGTCCTGGACGGGCACGTAGAACAACTCGGACTTCGGGCTGTAGGCCGCGTGGGTCCATTCCTTCGCGCCTGCCGGACCCGGGTAGAAGTGGACGGGTACTCCCTCCTCGTCGGGGTACAGCTTGGCCGTCACCCGGCCGTCCCTCGTGATGGCCCCCCACGTGATGCGGTCCACGAAGGGGGTGATCCCGACCCTCGCCCCGTTGATGCGGTCGAGGACGAAGAAGTAGCCGTTCTTGTCGAAGTGCCCGAGCAGTTTGCGCCCGTCCCGCTCGAACAGGATGCACTCGGCGATGCTGTCGTAGTCCCACACGTCGTGCGGGGTGCACTGGTAGTGCCAGCGGATCTGACCGCTGTCGACGTCGACGGCGATGACGCAGTCGGTGAAGAGGTTGTCACCCTCGCGGACAGCTCCGTCGAAGTCGGGCGCCGGGTTGCCGGTGCCGACGTACAGCAGGTTCGTCTCCGGGTCGAACGTGCCGGTGACCCAGCAGTTCGCCCCACCACGCGCCCAGGCCTCGCCGTGGGCGGGCCAGGTCTCCGAGCCCGGCTCCCCGGGCTTGGGCACCGTGTAGCAGCGCCACTGGTGCTCGCCGGTGGCGAGGTCGAACGCGTCGAGGTGGCCGCGTACGCCGAACTCGCCGCCGGAACTGCCGACGATGACCATGTTCTTCACGATCAGCGGGGCGAGTGTGGCGCTCTCCCCAGCGCGGACATCACCGTAGGTCGTGTCCCAGACCCGCTTTCCGGTGGTGGCGTCGAGGGCGAGCAGACGGGCGTTCGGCGTGACGGAGAAGACTTTCCCCTGGGCCACGGCGACCCCCCGGTTCACGTTCCCGCAGCACAAGGACACGTCGAAGGGGACCGCGTGCTTGTACCGCCAGATTTCCACGCCGGTCTTCGCGTCGAGGGCCCAGACCCAGCCGTCCCAGCCGGACACGAACATGACCCCGTCGACGACGATCGGGGCGGCCTCGAACGAGTAGGTCGACGCGCCCGCGATCAGTCCGGTCGTGCCCGCCTGGAAGACCCATGCGGGGACGACGCGCTTGACGCTCTCGGTGTTGATCTGGTCCAGCGGGCTGTACCGCTGCCCGTTGTAGGCGCCGTAGTAGGTGAGCCAGTTGTGCGGCTCCTGGCGGGCGTTGAGCATGCGCTCGTAGTCGAGGCCGGCCACCACCGGCGGCGCGACCTCCCCGCCCGCGACCTTGCCGCTCAGCAACCCCTGGTCGACTGCCTCACCCGCGTCCACGTAGTCGAGGGACATCTCCTCCTCCTTCCTACGGCCGCGGTTGCTCGGGGCGGTCGAGGCGAGCCTCCGGCGGAGCCTCTCCCAGGACGACGATGGCCCCGGTCAACCCCCGGCCCTCGTCGTTGCCCGTGGGCGAGCAGTACCAGTAGTAGCCCGGTCCGTCGAGGTTGAGGGTCGCCCGTCCGCGCGAATGGTTCACCAGCCAGATGAACTTCCGGTCGCCATTGCTCGGCAGGAGCGCGCAGTGCGTGTTCAGGTCGTCATTGATGAGCTCGAGCTCGATATCGCCTCCATGGGGCATGACCAGAATTGATGGATCCCAGATCAGCTCATCCGGGTGGATTCGAATGGTGGCCTGCATGGTGCCGTCCGGTTTCTCGGCGGCATATCCGATGCTCCCGGTTCCCAGCACTTGACCCAGCGCTGCTTTGTTCTGTTCGACCAACCCGATCTTGTCCAGCAGGTCGGATCGCTCCTGCGTGGTCGTCATCGGGGCTTCACTCTCCTCATGCCGAATCGCTGTGTCCACTTCCGCCGGCGGCGGTGCTTCGCGGCCGGTCGCACACCTTCCTTCGAAAATGTTCTCCGAATTGACGTGGAATTCGGCGCGGGTGGATTTAATTGCTCCGAAAAGCGGACAATCTGCTACCCGATAAGCACGCTACGCCGTATGGATCACACCGACAAGGGTGAGCGCGCGTGCGGGCCGGCTCATGCCGTTCGCCCGCGACCGGCTACCGTTCGTCCCCCATGTGCCACCGTTGGGAGGATCAAGCGAGGTCGTACCGGTCGAGGCACATGACCTTGTCCCACGCGGAGACGAAGTCCTTCACGAACTTCTCCCGTGCGTCGTCGCTCGCGTAGACCTCCGCGACCGCACGCAGCTCGGCGTTCGAGCCGAAGACGAGGTCGACGCGGCTGCCGGTCCACTTGACCTCGCCGGTCGCCCGGTCGCGGCCCACGAAGGTTTCGGCGGTCGTGGACGCCGGCTCCCACTCCGTGCGCGTGTCGAGCAGGTTCACGAAGAAGTCGTTGCTCAGCGACCCGGGCTTCGCGGTGAAGACGCCCAGCGGCGATTGACGGTGGTTGGCGCCCAGCACCCGCAGGCCACCGACCAGGACGGTCATCTCGGGCGTGCTCAGGTCCAACAGGTTCGCGCGGTCGACCAGCAGGTGCTCCGACGGCAGCCGGTCGGCCTTGCCGCGGTAGTTGCGGAACCCGTCCGCGGTCGGCTCGAGGGCGGCGAATGACTCCACATCGGTCCACTCCTGTGTGGCGTCCGTGCGTCCCGGAAGGAAGGGGACGTGCACGTCGTGGCCGGCCGTCCCGGCGGCCCGCTCGACGGCGGCGGCCCCGCCGAGCACGATGAGGTCGGCCAGCGAGATCCTCGCGTCCCCGGCTTGGGAGCCGTTGAAGGCCTCCTGGATCCCCTCCAGGGTGCGCAGCACCTGTGCCAGCGTGTCGGGCTCGTTGACCTCCCACCCCCGTTGCGGCTCGAGGCGGATGCGCGCGCCGTTCGCCCCGCCGCGCCTGTCGCTGACGCGGAACGTCGACGCCGACGCCCACGCGGTCGAGACGAGCTGGGAGACCGATAGCCCGCAGGCGAGGAGCCGGCTCTTGAGCACGGCGATGTCCGCGGCCCCGACGAGCTCGTGGTCCACGGCGGGGACCGGGTCCTGCCACGGCAGCGTCTCCCGGGGGACCAGCGGTCCGAGGTAGCGCTGGACCGGGCCCATGTCGAGGTGCGTCAGCTTGAACCAGGCCCGCGCGAACGCGTCCGCCAACTGGTCCGGGTTGTCCAGGAAGCGCCGTGAGATCGGCTCGTAGCCCGGGTCCGACCGCAGCGCCAGGTCCGTCGTCAGCATGGTCGGGGCGTGCGTCGTCGACGGGTCGTGGGCGTCCGGGACCGTACCGGCCCCGCCGCCGTCCCGCGGGACCCACTGCCACAGACCGGCGGGGCTCAGTTCCAGGTCCCACTCGTAGCCGAACAGGGTCTCGAAGAAGCTGTTGTCCCACGTCGTGGGGGTGGGCGTCCACGTACCGTCGAGCCCGCTGGAGATGGTGTCCGTGCCCTTCCCGGTGCCGTAGCTGCTCTTCCATCCCAGGCCCTGTTCCTCGAGCGGGGCGCCCTCGGGCCCGGGGCCGAGGTGGGCGTCCGGGGCGGCCGCGCCGTGGGTCTTGCCGAACGTGTGGCCGCCTGCGATCAACGCGACGGTCTCCTCGTCGTTCATCCCCATGCGCCGGAAGGTCTCGCGGATGTCCCGTGCCGAGGCGAGCGGGTCCGGGACGGTGTTCGGCCCCTCCGGGTTGACGTAGATGAGGCCCATCTGGTCGGCGGCAAGGGGGCGCTGCAGTTCCCGGACGCCGCCGTGGCGTTCGTCGCCGAGCCAGGCGTGCTCGGGACCCCAGTAGACGTCCTCGTCGGGCTCCCACACCTCCGCCCGGCCGCCGGCGAAGCCGAAGGTCGTGAAACCCATCGTCTCCAGGGCGCGGTTGCCCGCGAAGACCATCAGGTCGGCCCAGGAGATCTTGCGGCCGTACTTCTTCTTCACCGGCCAGAGCAGCCGGCGCGCCTTGTCGAGGTTGCGGTTGTCCGGCCAGCTGTTCAGCGGCGCGAACCGCTGCATGCCGGCGCCCGCGCCACCGCGGCCGTCGTGGATGCGGTAGGTCCCGGCGCAGTGCCAGACCATCCGGACCACGAGCGGCCCGTAGTGGCCGAAGTCGGCCGGCCACCACTCCTGCGACGTGGTCAGCGCGTCGTCGACGTCGCGCGCCAGGGCGTCGAGGTCCAGCGTGTGGAACGCCGCCGCGTAGTCGAAGTCCTCACCCATGGGATCGGCCTCGGCGGGGTGTTTCCGCAGGACCCTCAGGTCGAGCCGGTTCGGCCACCAGTCGCGGTTGCTCGCGCGTCCGATCGGCCGGCCGCGGTGCCCGGTGACGGAGAGGCCGAGGCCGCCCGCGTTGCCGGCGTCCGTCTCGCCGGCAACGGCGTCCGGGATGTCGGACACGGGGATCTCCTTCCGGATCAGAGGGTGCGTCGTGGTTCAGATGTTCAGCGCGCGACGCACGGCGGGCGCGTTCCGCCGGGAAACCGGCACCATCTCGTTCGTCCGGTCGTCCATGACCAGGGACAGCTCGCCCTTGAGCCCGCGCTCGACCTCCCGGATGCGGCTCAGATTGACCACGTAACGGCGGTGCACCCGCAGGAAGCCGACATCCGCCAGATCGCTGTCGAGCTTGTCCAGGCTCAGGGAGGCGGCTCGCAATCGACCTTGATCGGTGGAGAGCCACACGTCGTTTCCGTGCGATTCGGCGAAGGAGACTTCCGGCAGTCGCAGCAGCACCATCCGGTTGTCGCGCATCGCGACCAGTCGGCGCGGCGGCACCCGAGGGTGGGAGGAACCCTCCCTTTGGGGCAGCCGCGCCCCGTCGGAAACCCCGAACAGGACCAGGTTCCCGATCAGGTGCCCGGAGGAGAAGACGGGCCGGATGGTGATCGTCGTCGGCTCGTCGGCCAGGTGGGCGAAGATCTGCGTCGAGCCGACCCAGTCGGGATCGTGGGCCCCTTGCCTGCTGGCATACCGGGCGGCCGCGATGAATTCCGGCAGCCCGGGGTTCCAACGCAGGGTGGGGTCGATCGCCGGGGTGTACGCGGGGACGCCCAGGAGCACGCTCGCCATGTCGTCGGCGATCACCACCTTGCCGGCGGTGTCCACGGCGGCGAGCGCCGCACCGGACGTCGCCCTGGCCTGGGTGTAGGCCGCGACCAACTCCGCGCCGCTGTCCCGGGCGCGTCTCTTCAGCGGGTACCGGGTCATGGTGACGGCGCCGGCCAGCCAGCTTTCGGCGGCCGCGGGAAGCCCGTTGCGCCAGAAGGAGACGTTGAGGACCGCGATCGGTTCCCTGGTCACCACGTCACGCACCGCGATGCCCGCGCACACCCAGTTGTGGAACGCCTGGCACCAGTGCTCCGCTCCCCTGATCGGCACCGGGCCGTGCGCCTCGAGCGCCGTGCCCATGCCGTTCGTACCGACCGCGCACTCGGACCAGCAGAACCAGGGCGCCAGATTGCAGTCGTCGGCTCGGGCGAGCGTGGCGTGATCACCCCACGCGGCCAGGATCCGGCCGGTGGCGTCGGTGACGGTGACGAGCCCACCGAGGTTGCCCGCTTCATGTGCCACGGCGGCGGCACGGAAGCCCAGCTCGGCGAAGACCACGTCGTGCTCGGGCGTGTGGTCGGGCTCCGTGACGGCCGGCGGAGCCTTCGTGAGGTGGGGATCGACTCGGTACTGCTCTCGGCAGCGCTGCCAGGAGATCGCCACCAGGGGCCGCACACCGGGGACGTGGTCCTCGCCCTGCACGAACCGTTCCCACGCCGCGAGAACGGGGCCGCCGCCGAGGTTCGCCGCGTTGGGCTCAAGCCGATGTGTGCTTCTCATGGTTCAGAACCGCCCTTGGTCCATCCCCAATGCCGGCGGCGTGCCCGCGGTCCGGGCCGGTCACCGCTCGTGGCGGCCGGGCCTGCGCGGACTGCGTACCGCGTCGCGGGTCTCCCTGCTCCGTCACCCGTTCCGGGCTGTGTCACAGACTCCACTGCCCACCCTAGTACCGTCGGCGGGCTGCGGACGCCCCGTGGGCACTAGCCGATGGGGCGGCGGTAGACGCCGTGCCACCAGGTGCGTGCCAGTTCGCGGGCGAACGCGGGGTCGCCGGCGGGATCTCCGGTGGTGACCTGGTCGGTCAGGGCGCGCTCGCCGCCGGTGACGATGATCCGGGTGGCGCTGACGGGGTCGAGGTCGGCGGGGGTGCGGCCGGCCTCCTGTTCGTCGCGGAGGATCTTGATGGTCCAGTCGGTGAACTGGTGGAGTTCGGCGGTGAAGTAGTCGCGCACGGCCGTGTCGTAGGTGGCGACCTCGGCGAGTGCCCGCCGGACGGCGGCGTGCCGGCGGTAGACCTCGATGACGTGCAGGAAGGCCTCCTCGAGGCCTTCGACGCCGGCCGAGGGCTGCCAGGCCGAGGTGAGGTCGAAGGACGAGGCCATGAGCCGGCCGGCCAGGCGCAGCAGTAGGTCGACCTTGTCGCGGAAGTGGCTGTAGAAGGTCGAGCGGGCGACGCCGGCCTCGGTGCAGATCTGCTGCACGCCCAGTTCGGTGAAGTTCGCGCCGCCTGCCAGCAGGCGCTGGGTGGCGTCCAGGACGTCCGCCTCGGCCGAGGTGGGGCGGCCGACCTTGGCGGTGCGGCGTCGGGTGATCGAAGGCATGTCCGGATCCTGGGGTCGTCGCGGGCGGGGGCCCGGCAGCGAACGTCACATTACACCGCGTCCGGACATCGTGTAGCGTAATTTCCGGACGCGCTGTCCGGATGCGGTGACCGGAAAGGCTGGGGTCTCCCGGTCACCCGCGCGAGCAAGTACGTGTGCGATGAGGAGTGACTGGTGAAATATCGTCTGCTGGGACGCACCGGGGTCTGGGTCTCCGAGATCTCCCTGGGTGCGATGACGTTCGGCGGCAAGGACCACCCGGTGTACGGCCCCCATGGGGCACTGGGGCAGCAGGACGTGGACCGGGTGGTCGGCGCGGCACTGGACGCCGGGATCAACTTCCTGGACACCGCGGACGTCTACGCCGACGGAGAGAGCGAGGAACTGCTCGGCCGGGCGGTCGGGCGGCGCCGGCGGGACGTCGTGCTGGCGACCAAGCTCCTCGCTCCCGTCGGGCCGGGGCCCAACGACCAGGGCCTGTCGCGTCTGCACGTGATGCGGGCCCTGGAGGACAGCCTGCGCCGGCTGGGGACCGACTACGTCGACCTCTACCAGATCCACAACTACGACCACGTGACGCCGCTGGAGGAGACGCTGAGCGCCCTCGACGACGCGGTGCGCCAGGGCAAGGTCCGCTACATCGGCTGCTCCAACCTGGCCGCCTGGCAGATCAGCAAGGCGCTGGGCATCTCCGCACTGCAGCACCGGGCGGCGTTCGTCGCCAACCAGACCCACTACTCCTTGGTGGCCCGCGACGCCGAGCGTGACCTGGTGCCCCTGGCCGAGGACTCGGGGCTGGGCCTGACGGTGTGGCAGCCGCTGGCCGGCGGATTCCTGACCGGCAAGTTCGACCGCGGCGGGGTGACCACGGAACCGGACTCCCGCCGGGCCCGGAACGGCTTCGACTTCGTACCGTTCGACGAGGAGCGGGGCTTCGCGGTGCTCGACGTGGTCCGGGGCGTCGCCGCGCGGCACGAGGTCGGCCCGGCCCGGGTCGCCCTGGCCTGGCTGCTGGCGCAGCGCGCCGTCACCAGCGTGATCGTCGGCGTCCGCACGGTGGAGCAGCTCGCGGACGACGTCGCCGCCGTCGGCCTGACGCTGACCGAGCAGGACCTCGCCGAGCTCGACGAGGTCAGCCGGCCGCCGCTCGCCTACCCGAACTGGATCCAGCAGTGGTTCGCCCCGACCCGGATCCCGGCGGGCAACCTGGCCTGACCGGCCGCCGCCTCGGCGCCGGCAGCGCCTCCGGGGCCCGGTTCGCCGCGGGCGGGCACCGGGCCCCGGGCGTCTACGTACGCGCGCCGGTGTCGATCCGGTATCCGACGCCGGGCACCGTGGCGATGATCCATGGTTCGCCGAGTCGTTTGCGCAGCGCGGAGACGGTGATGCGCACGGCGTTGGTGAGGGGGTCGGCGTTCTCGTCCCAGGCCCGTTCCAGTAGCTCTTCGGCGCTGACGACCCCGCCTTCGGCGGCGACGAGGACTTCCAGCACGGCGAATTGCTTGCGGGTGAGCGCGACGTAGCGTGCGTCGCGGAAGACCTCCCGGCGGAAGGGGTCGAGCCGCAGGCCCGCGATCTCGCGGACGGGGGGCCGGGCGTACGCGCGTCGGCGGTCGAGCGCCCTCAGCCGCAGGACGAGCTCCCGCAGCTCGAACGGTTTGGTGAGGTAGTCGTCGGCGCCGAGCCCGAACCCGGAAGCCTTGTCGTCGATCCGGTCGGCGGCGGTGAGCATGAGGATCGGGATGCCGCTGCCGGAGGCGACGATGTGCCGCGCGACCTCGTCGCCGGAGGGGCCGGGGATGTCGCGGTCGAGGACCGCGAGGTCGTACGAGTGGACGCCGAGCAGTTCCAGCGCGGAGTCGCCGTCGCCGGCGATGTCGGCGGCGATCGCCTCCAGCCGCAGACCGTCGCGGACGGCTTCCGCCAGGTAGGGCTCGTCCTCCACGATCAGTACGCGCATGTCCGAAGCCTAGGCGCCACGACGTATCGCCGACGTATGCGACGACGTGTGCCCACCGGACGCTCAGCCTGCCCGTGCCGGCGCAGGGCGAGGCCGGTCCGAGGGCGCTTGCGCCGTGGTGCGCCACCAGCGGCGCGACGCCAGCGCGGCCAGCACGGCGCCTGCGGCGTTGACCAGGACGTCGTCCACGGAGGACACCCGGTCCAACTGCAGGACGTACTGCGCGGTTTCGACCAGGACCGAGCAGCCCGCCCCGAGCGCCAGGATCCGTGGCACGGACGCCAGCGCCGCGAACCGCATCGGGGCGAAGAACCCCAGCGCCGCGAAGACCAGCAGGTTGCCGACGATCCCGAGCGGCCCCATCGTGACCAGGTCCCGCAGCGGTACCAGGCTCACCCGGGCGGGGACGACGCCGGTCCCGCCGCCCGGCATCATGGTCAGCCACAGGAACGGCACCGTCCCGTGGACCATGCCCACCTCGGCCAGCGACATCCGCCAGGCCGACGTGCCGCCGACGGCACGCCGACCGCGCGCCAGAACCCACACCACCAGCAAGGCCAACGGCAGCGCGATCAACGTCATGAGCGCCACACCGTTGAACGTGTCGAAGCAGCCGTGCCACCGCCCTGCCATGCACATCGGAGCGGACATCATGAGCGGGCGCCGCACGAGGGACGCGGCGCCCGCCACGCCGAGGATCACCAGGCCGAGGAGCACGATCCTGCGCATGCGGGGGAGCGGTGCTGACGGGGATGCGTTGTCGTTCACGCCCCCATTGGAGACGCGGGGCCGTTGCGGTGGCGTATGCGCTTTTCGATACGCCCGCGATACACGGGGGTCCGGCACACCAGTGCGTGCCGGACCCCCCGGTGGACCCGTCCGAGGAGCGGGTCAGGAGCCGTGGTGGGACGGACGTCCCTTGGCGGTCATGTCATCCGCGTAGATCAGGGCGGTCTTGTGACCGTACTGGACGGTGTACATCTTCTTGGCGCCGAAGACGACCTTCCCGCTGGAGGGGAAGAAGTCGTCCGTCAGGGCCGGGGCCGCCGTGGAGACGTAGGCCTGGCCCGCCGGGATGCCGTACATGCTCAGCGGAGCCTGCGTGGACGGCGAGAGACCGGCGGGGTACTCGGCGGCGTCCGGGTAGCTGGTGCCGTAGACCTTCACCGGGTCGGTCGCGGCGGGCCTGACGATCGTCACGTCGCGCGCGGGGATCGTGTTGACACCGCGCGGGTTGTGGAACCACACCTTGCTGCCGCTGAACCAGATCGCGGTCCAGTCGCCCTTCTTCCCGGCGACGACGAACTGCTGTCCCGCCTGGGCGGTGCTGCCCCAGTCGCTGATCCGGTTGGTGCCGGGGGCACCGGGGTGGATCGACTGCTCGCCGAAGAGCGGGGCGTCCGCACGCGGTTCGGTGCGCACGTAGACGAAGTTCGACGCCTGGCGCACCGTGGTGCACTCCTCCGTGGCGTCGCTGCCGTCGTCCTCGGGGCACAGCTCCATGGTCTGCTTGTTGCGGGCGAAGCCCGGGGCGATGGTCACGGCAGCCCACCGTGCCGACGCCGTGCCGGCCGGAGACCGGAGCGCCCAGCAGTTCCATGAAGTGCTCCCAGTCCCAGGACGGGCCCGGGTCCCAGTGCTGGTCGTTGACGAACCGGTCAGCGGGGGCGACAACGTTGTCATGGCCGATGATGTGCTGCCGGTCGAGCGGAATGCCGTACCGCTCGGCCAGGTACCTCACCAGGTCGGCCGTCGCCTGGTACTGCGCCTCGGTGTACCACTGGGCGCCGTGCGCGGCGTAGCCCTCGTGCTCGATGCCGATCGAGTGGAGGTTGGTGGAGTAGTTGCCCGCCTGGAAGCCCAGGTCCTTGGCGGGCACCATCTGGGTCACCGCGCCGTCGGAGGACCGCATGACGTAGTGCGCCGCGACGCTGCTCAGCGGGTTCTGGAAGGTGGCGATGGCCGATTCGTACGGCGATTCGGTGTCGTGGATGACGATCTGGTCGATCCGGACGCCGTTCGCGGGCCGGTCGGAGACCTGGCCGTTCTTCGGGCTGGCCGGGACGAAGGTGCAGTTCACCGTCGGCGGGCACTCGGTGTCCGCCACCACGGCCGAGGACAGCTTGAGCTTGTCCACCTGCGAGGTGGCGGGGTTGACCGCGGCGTCGGCGTCGAGCCTGACGCTCTGGCCGTCGTCCGTGGTGCGGGCGACGCCCTTCTTGATGGTGGCGAAGACGCGGTCGGCGAACGCGGTCGCACCCTGCCGCACCGTGGACTGGCTGTAGCGGGCGACCGCTCCGTACCAGTCGTCCGGGTCGTCGGATGGCTCCGCGCCGAGCTCCCGCTGGTACGACGCCAGCAGTGCGGCTCCGCCGCGGATGTTCGCGGCCGGGTCGTCGCGCAGCTCGTCGGCCGGCAGACCCGTCAGCTCCGCCGCGGTCCGGAGGGTGTGCTGTGCCGCGCCCGAGGCGAGTTCCGCGGCCTCCGCCCGTCCGGCCATGCCCGCGGCGCCGCCGGCGAGCATGTCGGGCGTGACGTCGGTCAGGTGCATGGGCCCGAAGCCGCCCGAAGCGCTGTGCTGCCCCTCGTGGGTGTCCCAGGACGACTGCTGGTAGGCCACCGCGAGAAGCACCTGCTCGGGCACCTCGTACTCGGCCGCGGCGGCGGCGAAGTTGCTCTGGAGTGCGGTGTCCGCTCGAGGGGTGTCCTCCGAAGCCTGGGCCACGACGGGCACGGCGATGGCTCCCGCCACCGCGACGATGGCCGCGCCGAGCGCGATGGGACGGCGCCGGGAAGCGTGCTTCCGGCGCGATACTGAGTCTTTGGTCATTGAATCCCGATTCCGGGGTGACGAGGTAGGTCACGCCACCTGTCCACGCTGAGGAGCGGCACGAAACGGACCGTCGGTGAAGGGCGGCCCGGCCGACAGGCCTGCAGCGGAGCCTGTCCTGAGTGACCGTCATGGTCCAGGTCGCATCGCCCCTGAACTCGATGCCCGATGAACGTATCACACTGTCTGGGCGCCAAGATGAACGGTGTGTTTGTGAGGGGAAGGGGGAGGTGTGATGCCGAGTATGGGACGATATCCGCGCATTTCCAGGGCTATTCGAGGCGGGAAGCCGGACGTGGCCAAGGCGCCTCAATGACACTGTTGTGAAGGTCGCGGTCTCCGGCATCGCATCGTGTGATCGCGGAGCATGCGGTCCCGCCGGGCGCCGCCCTTCGCGCCGTTGCGCCCCCACCGAAGCCTGTGGAAAACGGCTCACACGTGACAAGTACGTCTATAGGCTGACACCAAGTCACCTGGGTGGGGTGTGTGGGGAACGGGGCGGGAGGTACGCCGTGCGTGTGCTGTCGGGGCGGTACGAGTTGGTGGAGACCGTGGGCCGGGGCGGCATGGGCGAGGTCTGGCGCGGGATCGACCGTGAGCTCGGCCGTGCCGTGGCGGTCAAGGTGCTGCCCCCGGAGCTGACCCGGCACGAGGAGTTCCGGACCCGATTCCGCCGGGAGGCCCGTACGGTCGCCTCGCTCACCCACCGGGGGATCGCGGTGCTCCACGACGTCGGTGAGGACACCGGCGGCGAGGAGGTCGTCCCCTACCTCGTCATGGAGTTCATCGAGGGGCGCACGCTCGCCGAGGTGCTGGGCGACGGTCCCCTCACGATGGAGCGCTCGGCGGCGATCATGCGGGACGTCGCCGACGCCCTGGCCCACAGCCATGCGCAGGGGCTGGTCCACCGCGACGTCAAACCGTCCAACGTGATGATCACGGCTGACGGCCAGGTCAAGATCCTCGACTTCGGCATCGCCAAGGTCGTCGCCGACACGGCGACCCGGCTGACCGCGACCGGGATGACCGTGGGGACGCCCGCCTACCTCTCGCCGGAGCAGATCCACGGCACGGCGGTGGACGCGCGCACCGACCAGTACTCGCTGGGGTGCCTGTTCTACGAGCTGCTCACCGGCCGGCCGCCCTTCACCGGTGACTCGCCGTTCGCGGTGATGAACCAGCACCTCGCCAAGGACCCGGTGCCGCCCTCGGCACTGCGCCCGCAACTGCCCGGCGCCGTCGACTCCGTGGTGCTCCGCGCGCTGGCCAAGCAGCCCGAGCAGCGGTTCCTGGGCATGGGCGCCCTGCGCGACGCCCTGGGGAACCTGCACAGCGGCGGCAGCCTGGCGGGCACGGCTGGCGGCACCCGCCTCGCGGGGCCGCAGGAGCAGGTGGCGGTGCCGGCCGGGCCGCCCCCGGCAGCGCGTGTCGCGCAGCCGGCACCGCCGGCGCCCCCTCAGCCCGCGTCGGCGCCGACGATCCCTCCGGTGGCGGGCACGGGCGCGGCGGCGCCCCCCCGCCGCACCCGCACCGGGCGGGGTGAAGATCGGCTCCCTGTGGCGGGGCGAACGGCTGGCCCCCTTCGTGGCGACGTTGCTGGCGCTGCCCGTGGTGATCTCCACGTGGGATTCCTACGCCTACTCGAGCTCGGCCATGACGGCTCTGGTCGCCGCCTGGCTCACCGCGCTGATGCTGACCTGCCTGCGTCCCGGCCTTGCGGGGGCCTTCGCGGCGGTCGCACCGGCCACTTTGCTGTGGGTGCGCGACGACATGCCGGGCATCATGATTCTCCTGCTGCTGGCCGTGGCGTGCGCGGTGGGGGTGTTCTACCGGTCGGGGACGGCCGCCCAGGTCCTGTCCTACGGCGCGATCCTGTGCGTCGGGCCGGTCATCGCGAGCACGTCCGGCTCCTACGGAGAGGGGGCGACGTTCCTGCTCCTGGCGGCCGCGGCCTGCACCGGCCTCGCCGCCGTCCGGCACCCGCGCCGGCGCAGCGACAGCTGACCCCACACGCATCGGCGGCCGGTGTGGGGGAGGATGGGGCCCGGCCTGTCGGCGCGTGCCGGTGGGGACGTGTCGGGGCAGGCCCGGTGGAGCAGTTGAGAGGGGGACGGTGGAGATCGCCATGCAGTCCGGAGCCACGATGCGGCCCCGCAAGCCGTTGAGCCGGGAGCGGATCCTGGGTGCCGCGGTGGCCCTGGCCGATGACGGCGGGGTCGCGGCGCTGAGCATGCGGAAGATCGCGGGGGCGCTCGGTGTGGTGCCGATGGCGCTGTACAAGCATGTGGCGAACAAGGACGAGTTGCTCGACGGCATGATCGATGCCGTGGTCGGCGAGATCGACCCGCCGGTCGCCGGGGCGGACTGGCAGGGTGCGGTGCGGGGGCGTGTGCTGTCCGCGCGCCGGATGCTGCTGCGTCATCCGTGGGCGTCCGGGGTGATCGAGGCGCGGATGAAGGCGCGGACGACCCCGACGCCGGCGGTGCTGGCGTACCTGGACTCGATGATCGGGATCTTCAGGGCCGGGGGTTTCCCGCTGGACCTGGTCCATCATGCGATGCACGTCATGGGCAGCCGTGTCCTGGGCTTCTCCCAGGAGTTGTTCGAGGACAGCCCGGGAGGCGAGCCGGATCCGGACGCACCGCCACCCGAGGAGATGGCCGCACGCTACCCCCACGTCACCGAGCTGGCCATGGCGGTCGCCCATGACGCGCAGTCCGTCGTCGGTGCCGGCTGCGACGACCAGCTGGAGTTCGAGTTCGCCCTCGACCTGATGCTGGACGGCCTGGAGCGGCTCCGGAACCGGGCCTGACGCGGCGGCAGGATCGCCGCCCGGGCGGCCTTCCCCTCCCACACCTCTTGACGGGTGTACGCCGTACACCTACCGTGCGTGACAAGGGAGTTGAGTGGCGCACCGCCCGGGCGTACCGCTCCGGGCGGTCGGCGACGAGGGGCTGGGGAGCTCGATGAAAGCGATCGTCCAGAAGAGGTTCGGTCCGCCGGAAGTCCTGCGCCTGGAGGACGTCGAGCGGCCCGAGGCGGGAGCCGGCGAGGTACTGGTGCGGGTGCGTGCGGCGGCCGTCAACCCGTACGACTGGCACATGATGCGCGGCGACCCGTATGTGGCACGGCTGATGGGCGGCATGGGGGCAACCCGGCCGAGGGTGCCGGTGGCGGGCATCGACGCGGCCGGGCACGTGGAGGCGGTCGGCGCGGGCGTGCACGGCGTCACACCCGGGGACGAGGTGCTGGGCTTCTGCCCGGGCTCCTTCGCCGAGTACGCCCGTACCACCCCCGACCTGGTGGTCCCCAAACCCGCGGGGCTGACCTTCGAACAGGCGGCGGCGGTGCCGATGGGGGCGGTGACCGCGCTGCGCGGCATCCGCACCGTGGGCCGGGCGCAGGCCGGGCAGCGGGTGCTGGTCAACGGCGCCGCCGGAGGCGTGGGCCACTTCGCGGTGCAGATCGCCGCGGCCCTGGACGCCGAGGTCACCGCGGTGTGCAGCCCCGGCAACGCCGACCTGGCACGCTCCTTGGGCGCCGCGCACGTCGTCGACTACACCCGGCAGGACTTCACCGGGTCGGGCGCACGCTACGACCTGATCCTGGACAACGTCGGCAACCACCCGCCGGCCCGGCTGCGCCGGGCACTCACCCCGGAAGGCATCCTGGTGGCCAACGGCGGCGGTTCGCCCGGCCGCGTGTTCGGTGCGGTCGCCTCCACGCTGCGCGTGGTCGCCGCCAACGCGTTCGTCCGGCAGCGGCTGCGCGTCATCTTCCCGGCGGCCCCGGCCGGGCCCACCCACGAGGACCTGCTCGCCGTCGCCGCGCTGATGGAGGCGGGCCGGCTGGCCCCCGTGGTCGACCGTACCTACCCGCTGGCGGAGGCTGCCGAGGGCATGCGCCACGTGGAGCGGGGCCATGCCCGCGGCAAGACCGTCATCACCGTCGGCCGTCAGGCACCCCCGAGTGAAGGGCCGGGAGCTGCGAAATGAGACCCCTGGTCGACCGCGTCGCGATGGAGTCGGTTTTCGGCCCCGACGAGCTGGTGACCGTGGATGACGCTGCCCTCGCCGGCGTCATCCACGAGCCGACCCGGGTCTTTCTGAGGGACGTGGGCCTTCCGGACCGGATCGGCTGGTTCATGGCGGACCAGCGGCTCGTCGACGGCGACCTGCGCATCGGCGGCGAGGCTTGGAAGGCCGTCTCGGAGAAGTACCCGAACTGCCCCTTCGACATGTCGTCGTGGCTGTCCCTCGGCGGGATCGGCATGGACGACGTCGTCGCCGACACCAGGACCGGGGCCGTGTACTGCATTCCGGAGGACGGGGGACCGCACCTGCTCAACAGCACGGTGGACGCGCTGGCGTTCTTCCTCCACGCGCTGGAGGAGGAACGGCCGGACTACGACCCCGAGGCCGCCACCGACGAGGGCGTCGACCCGGAGGGTGCGCGCGACAGGCTGCTGGCACGCATGCGTCGTGCCGACGGCGCGGTCATGGAGGACGAGGACTCCGCCTGGTACAGCGTGCTGCGCTACGTGCGGAACCTCATGCAGGACTAGGGCGTGTATCGGAAGTGGATCTTGGGTGTGGGGTGATCTCGATCTGTGGCACGCGGAGATCTGACGGATACACAGTGGGAGGTACTGAAGCCGCTGCTGCCCAAGGGCAAAAAGCCGGCTGCCGACATGGACCCTGCGGCAACTGATCGACGGCATACGGTTTCGGATCCGCACCGGTATCCCATGGCGGGACGTGCCCACCGACTACGGACCCTGGGGCCGGGTGTACGACCTGTTCCGCCGCTGGCAGCGGGGCGGAACCTGGAAACGAATCTTCACCCAGCTCCAAGCTCAGGCCGACGCGAAGAACCTGATCACCTGGGACATCAACGTCGACTCCACCGTCGTGCGCGCCCACCAGCACGCCGCCGGGGCAAGAAATAGGGGGACCTGCAGAAGGAACGGCCCGGCGGTATCGCCACCGAGCCGGACGACCACGGCCTCGGACGCTCGCGCGGCGGCCTGACCACCAAGCTGCACCTGGCCGTCGAACGGGGAAACGTCTAAGTGTCGAGCTCGGTGAAGAGGGTCAGCTGAAGAGCGCCCGGTGCCTCAAGCCGGGAGTTCAGTGAGTTCCAGGGGGTGCGCGTCGGCCCGGCGACCACCTGAGCTCCGGCGGCGGCCAGCTTCGAAGTGGTGGCGGCGGAGTCGTCGACCTGGAAGGCAACCCGAATGTGGCCAGCTACTCGCCGCCCTACCTCGACTTCGTCGATGAAGGCAGCGTGGTTTGGATCAGTCAGCTCCAAGGTGGCTCGGCCGGCATCGAGGATGGTGACGCGTCCGTCGGGAGAGGTGAAGGCGCCGCGCTCGGTCAGGCCGAGGACGTCGCGGTAGAAGTGCAGCGCCGCATCATAGTCGGCTGCCGTGACCACTAAGCGGAGCTCGCGGACAGCGGGTTCGTCGGACACGTCGGCTCCTTGAAAGATCTCGAGTACTGACTCGTCAACCCAGTGATCCGCCGGACGATTCCCCGGCCGGACGGATTCGATGATCTCGCCACCGTTGCACGATCGTGCTGGCCGCAGCCATCAACGAGTCGCTGTGACCTGCGCTTTCGATACACGCCCGAGTGCTGTGACCGCATGGGTTCGCCGGGTTGCTCGTTGATCTCACTCAAGGGCAAGTTCCCGTGCCTATTTCAGGGGTGCGTGGCGTGTACCGGGGGACGGGTGAAGCCCGCCACTCCCGCCGGAGTAGGGAGTACACCAGGTCGTCGCGCCATGCCCCCTTGAAGAACTCCGTTCCGATGAAATGGGCCTCCCGGCGCATGCCCAGCCGTTCGAGGAGCCCGGCGGAGGCGGCGTTGTCCGCGTGGCAGCGGCCGATCACCCGGTGCAGCTCCAGTGCGTCAAATGCCAGGTGCAGGACGGCGAAGGCGGCCTCGGTGGCGAAGCCCTTGCCCTGGTGGGCGGGGTGGAAGACATAGCCGAGCTCGCCCTGGCGGTGTTCCGCGCTGATCAGGACCAGTTCGACCTGCCCGACGACCGTCCCCGTGCCCGGCTCGACGACCGCCAGGCTGAGACAGTCCCCGTCCGAGTCCAGTGTGGTCTCCCGGGCCATTTGCTCCACCGCCACCCAGACGTCCTCCGGTCCGCGCGGCTCCCATCGCATGAAGCGGGCGACGTCGGGCCGGCGCTGGTACTCGCAAACGTCCTCCGCGTCGTCGGGCCGGAACGGGCGGAGTATCAGCCGGGCAGTGGCGATCGGAAGGTCGATACACAACATCGGGCGACTGTACCCAGGCCACTGCGCCGACCAGTCGCCGTGTCACCGGATCGGTGGTGCGCGCGGCACGGCCGCTTCCGCCGCGTTCGGAACATGGACGCCCCTGGCGCTGTGACCGCGTGGGTCGGCTCCCGACCACCAACCCGGCGAACCTAATTCCTTGTTAACGGTGCCTCGAGCAGCTGTGAGCCTTGGGGTGCTGTTCGAATGCTGGACTGTGACGTCTAAACGTTGCCTGGCGACTGACGCCTCGCATCAGAGCGGCGGGCAGTCCGGCGTACTCGCGATGGCGGTCGAAGAGGTTTTCCCTCAACACCCTGACGCTGACGTGATCCTCAGCTTCCCTGGTCTCGGCGTCCAGCTCGGAGCCCGGGTGCTTGCCGAGATCGGAGACGACCGTCAGCGGTTCGCCGACGCCCGAGGTCTGAAGGCATACGCAGGCTCCTCACCCATCACCCGCGCTTCGGGAAAGAAGTCGTCCATCACCCGCCGGTGGGTGAAGAACGACCGCCTTAACCACGCCGGCTACCTGTGGGCTTTCTCAGCGATCACCGCTTCACCCGGCGCCAAAGCCCATTATCGCAAGCGGCGCAATGATCACGGAGACTGGCACGCCGCCGCCCAACGCAATCTGTTCAACCGCATGATCGGCCAGCTCTACCACTGCCTCCAGAAGCACACACTGTTCGATGAGAGCACGGCCTTCCCCACCGAACTCGCGGTCGCCGCTTGACCTGCTAACCGCCTGAGGTGTCTATGCGGTCACCGCACTGGTGAACCGGCCCCCACCCTCATCCGGCCCCGGGCTTCACCGCCCGGGGCCAGGAGGAACGGCGGGTCGACTGCCGCCGACTACGGACGGGTGTAGGTCCGGGTCATGACCTCCATGTTGTGACCGTCCGGGTCGGCGAAGTACGCGCCACGACCACCGAACAGGCGGTTGACCCGGCCGGGCTCGGCATGGCCGGGGTCGGCGTAGTAGGTGACCCCCACCGCTTCCAGGCGGGCGATCACCTCGTCGAACTGCTCCTCGGACACGAGGAACGCGTAATGCTGCGACTGGACCGGCTCGTCGAGCTTCTCGTAGTAGTCGAGTGTGACGCCGTTGCCGAGATCGACGGGGAGGAACGGACCGATGGGCGCGCCGACCCTCAGGCCCAGCATGACGGCCAGGAACTCGGCCGACAACTGCCGGTCCCGGGCGTAGACAGCGGTGTGGTCCAGTCGGGCGGGAGCCGCGGGCGGCTGGTTCGCGTACGGGTTCTGCTGGTCGTTCGGCATGGGTGACATCGGTCTCCGGGTCTCGAATTCGCGGGGAACAGGCACCGCGTGGGGCGCCGCGGGGAGACTCGGAAGGAAGGCGGGGCTCTTGCCCGCCTCGTGCTCACGCCGAGGCCGGCGACCCAACTCGTGCATGGCTCAAGGCCGACCCGGCAGTCACCCGATCGAACCTAGTGACTGCCACGGGCCTGGGCAACCCCTCAGAACACCTGCCGGAAGCCTGGTCAGCCGGTGGCGCTCTCGGCGGCCTGCCGGATGATGCGGGCGACGGCCTCGGGCTGGGAGACCGACACCGCGTGGGAGGCGTCGAGTTCCACCGTGCGGGCCTTGGCGCGCTCGGACATGAAGCGCTGCGCCGCTGGCGGGATGTTGCGGTCCGCGGTGGCGACCAGGCTCCACGAGGGGATCGACCGCCAGGCGGCCGCGGTGGCCGTCTCCTCCAGGGCCGCCGCGGCGACCGGGCGCTGGGTGGTGGCCATCAGGTCGGTCACGGACTGCGGCACGTCGGCGGCGAACTGGTCGTGGAAGCTGTCGGTCTTGATGTACAGGTCGGTCCCGGTGCCGCCGTCGGCCAGCGGGAAGGGCACCGCGTCGAGGTTCGGGCCGAGGGTGCTGCCCGGGTAGGCGTTGGACAGCTGCAGGGCGCTCTCGCCCTTCTCGGGGATGAAGGCGGCGACGTACACCAGGGCCTTGACCTTCGGATCCCCCTCGGCGGCCTGGCTGATCACGGCGCCGCCGTAGGAGTGCCCGGCGAGCACGACGGGTCCGTCGACGCTCTTCAGCACGCTGGCGAGGTACGCGGCGTCACTGGCCAGGCCCCGCAGCGGGTTGGCCGGCGCGAGGACCGGATGCCCCGCCTGACGCAGGTGCTCGATGACGCCGTTCCAGCTGGAGGAGTCCGCGAACGCGCCGTGCACCAGGACGACCGTGGGCCTGTGCGGGGCGGGGCGGGCGGTGGTGTCGTTCATGGTGGTTGTTCTCCTTGGGCAGTGCGGGTCGTGTCCTTCGCCGGTGCGCCGCTGGGGTGCCGCCGACACCGAGAAACCTAGCGCCATATTTCCTCGTACACAAGTCGATTGCTGGCAAGGCAAATTTGGCCTTCCCGGCGGCCTTCGCCCTGGCCCGCGTGCGCCACGGGGCGCTCTGCGCGGCGGTACTGGTCGTGGCCCCGCTCTTCGTCCTGCTGTACCCGTACGAGGTGGCGGCTGCCGTCCCCTACGCCTCCGGGACGCTGTGGGCGAGGACCGCGATCCTGACGGGCGTGGCCGCCCTCGCCATCCGCCTCGGTCTGCGTTCGCGTGCGGCCCGGGAGCGCCGCGGGACGACCTGAACCGGCGCCGTTCAAGCGCCGGGGGCGCGGTCTGACGGAGGGTGGGCACCGCGGTGCCCACCCTCCCGACGCCGAGGCGAGAGGGCTGCGAGGACGATGAGGACTACGAGCAGTTGATCGAGTTCGGCCGGGAGTTCCGCACCACCCCTGCGGGGGGTCCACGTCGCCCGAAGGTGAGGCCGGAGCTACCGGCGGCAGTGCGTGCCGCGCCCCGCCTGATGTGGACGGCCGCCCCCACACGGGAAGCGGCCGAACCCCATTGGTACAACCCTGTCTGCGCATCTTCAGGGTCGGTCCTGCCTGCGTACCGACCATACGAGCCGTGTCCGATGCGTGCACGGCGTGTCAGCTTGCATTCGGCTCGACGGGTGACGGCACGCCAGGTCTGACTGCTGTAGACGGCGCGAAGGTCAGGAGGGTGACAGGCCCCGTGGACGGACGACGCGGACCCACACGCGTCTTCGGCAGGCACCCAGGGGAAAGGGTGGGCAATAGGCCTCCACCGACGGCTAGGCGTTGATGCCCACGTTGCCCGGCACGAAAGCCGACACCGCCAGGAGACCGTGCGAGCAAGGTGAAACGTCGATGGGGAGGTATGCCGTGCGGGCGGCAATCGGAGCGCCCACGATGTATGCGGAGCCGGCACGGCAGACGTCGCTCACCCCTTCCGGCACGCGTTGCCACGCGACGTTGAACGAGGCTTCGCCCGAAGGCTGCACGACAAGGCGGCGAGCGGGTTCAGTGTAGAAGGCTTGGCCGCCATCGTGCGTGATCCTGGTCGCGACGCGACTGCCATTCCTGTCTGCGACGGCAACGGAAGGATAGCCCCACAGCGCGCATGGCCGGGTCGAGGTGTTGATGAGGACGATGAGATCCCGCTGATGTCCCGCGTCGACCTGGCTGTTGCCCAGATGGGCCTCCAGTTCGGTGCACGGCCCTGGTCCCGCGGAAAGGCGATTGTTCGCCCGGGCGGGAAAGTCGGACGTCATGGTGTCGACGGTGACGGTGACGGCGGACGCCGAGCGAGAGGGGGCCGCAGCCCCCGGGCTGCGCGTGGCGGACGAGCAGCCCGGGAGGGCTGTCGCAGCACAGACGGCACCCGTCGCCAGCAGCACGCCGGCGCGGCGGCCGGCAGACCTGGTGAGGACCACGGGAAGCTCCCTTCCGGCAGGACGCCGGTCACTTGGGTTCGGGCGGCACCGACGGTGGCGGACCGACAGGTGATGTCCTGGGTCTTCCGGGCTAACGAACCGTGGCCGAAGAGATGACGGCGCCGGCCGCCCGTGATGCGCCGCCGGGGTGACCTTTCACCGTCCGCCCCAGGGATTTCCCGGGTACGGTGCAGCGACGGCGTCGGCCGACCGCATGCGCACCGAATATTTCGCCCCTTACCTTGCGGGCGGTGAACACGGCGGGCACACGTGCTGTCCCGAACGACCGGCCTTCGCGCGGCCCGTCGCCGAGGGATGTCCGATCCCGCGGGCCTTCCGGATTCACAGGAACGTGTCCCCCGGCACTTACGGCTGCCGAGCGGATCGGAAACGACCCTGACCAGCCGAGGAGTGAGCGTTCCAAACGCATCAACAACCGTCACGCAACTCGCCAAGGTCGCCTATCCCCATTGCGTGTAGGGTCACGTTGGTTGTCCGGGAAAGGAACAAGAAAAATGGCGCAGCGCGTGCAGACTCTGCTGGTCGATGACATCGACGGCGGTACCGCTCACGAGACGGTGAACTTCGGCCTCGACGGGCGTGAGTACGAGATCGACCTCAGCGACGACAATGCGGCTGCGTTGCGCGATGCGCTCGCTCCGTTCCAGAAGGCTGCCCGCAAGCAGTCGCGCAGCCGTGGCAGGGGAGTGCCGCAGCAGCGGACGCAGGTCGGTGCCGACAATGCCGCGGTGCGTGCCTGGGCGAAGTCGAACGGCGTGGAGATCAGCGACCGCGGCCGTATCTCGGAGAGCGTCCGCCGTCAGTTCGAGGCCGCGGTCAACGGCTGAGACCCCCACTGGCACGACGGTCCGGCCGGCAGGGACACATCTGCCGGCCGGACCGCGTTGCCCGCCTCACCGCAGTGGACGCCCTGGGTCCTCCTGCCGCTGCGGCGCCGACGCCAAGCGCGGTGGTACTGGACGGGGGTGGTGACCTTCCCGACCAGTGCCGTGGCCGCGGGGCGCGCCCAGTACGGGTCGCGCAGCAGCACGCGGCCGAGGAGGACGGCGTCGGCCCTGCCGGAGGCGACGACGGCCTGCGCCTGGCCGGGTCCGGTGATCATGCCGACGGCATCCCCGGCGCGCGGCTGGAGGTGATGGCCGACACCGATCATTACCTGCCACTCCGGGCTCCAGGGCGACTTCTCGAACTCCTCCTCGACTTCGACGTCTTCGTTGATTGTCGTGGGGTCGCTCGGGCGGGTGATGTGGCGTCATAGGGCAGCGCGGGTCCGGACCCGACCGTCCCCGCCTCATTGCTCGCCATCTTGGAGTTGGTGGCGGGGAACTTCACGGCGCCTGCGTTCCGCACCTTCGCCGCGCTGGTCACGGGGCTGATCGCGCAGACAGGTGTTTGCGTGTTTCTCAGCGGGCCCAGGCGCGCCGTTGTTCCTCTCGTTGGGTGGTGACGTCGGGAATGGCGGCGATGGCTTCCGCGCAGCGGCCCTGCTGGACCAACAAGCGGGCCAGCTCGGTCGCTGACCAGCGGCCGGGGTGCTCGCGGAGGTGGGCGATGGCCTCCTCCGCGCAGCCGTCCTTCGCGAGCAGCAGTGCGATGGTCACGTCCCGGTCGTCGACCTCGTCCGGCGGCAGTGCCTCTATCTCCGCGATGGCCTCACGGCAGCGCCCCACTTCGCCCATCAGCCACCAACGGTTGGAGGGGAGCCAGTACCCGCTCTCCTCGAGGAACTCGGCGCTGCGCCCCTCCGTGAGCTCCACGGCTCTGCCGGGGTGCCCGTGTTCGGCCAGCAGGAGCATCGTGGGCTGGAGGAGGTTCTCGTAGGGGTCGTCGAACGTGGACGCCACCGCCTCGATGGCCTCCTCGAACCGACCCTGCCGGACCAGCAGCTCGAGCAGTTCGTTCCGGTACCTGGTCGCATGCTCGGCGGTGGCGATGAGGCGGCGGAGGTACGCCTCTGCGTCCCCGGCCCGTCCCAGGTCCTCCAGGGCCGTCACGTAGGGGCGGGCGGCGACGGACATCTGGGTGCCGGTGGCGAGCTCGTGCAGCTCCTCGATCCGCCCGTGCCGTACCAGCAACTCGGTATAGAACTCAACGGTGTTCTGCGGCCCGTACCGGCGCGCGGCCACATCCGCGCCAAGCAAACCGATCGCCTCATCCGCCCTGCCGGACCGCTCCAGGACGAGAGCCTGCGCAGGCAGGACCTCCCACAGGCCATGGCCGCCGCACCTGCACTGCTCCTGCCCGCGCCGGAACTCCTCGGCCATCGGGGCGAGCAGCTCCAGCACCTGGTCGTCGCGCCCCTGGCCCTCGGTCATCCGCACCAGGGACCGGAGCACCCATCCGTCGCACAGGTGCGGCACGAGCACGTCGATCGCCTCGTCCACCTGCCCGGCCTTGACCAGTACCTCGGCGTAGTCCGGCCACGTGTCGGGCGTCTCCTCGTCCCATTGCTCGGGGTCCGCCAGCTCCAATGCCTGTTCGATGCGGCCCCACCCCATCAGGACGTCGGCGCCGACTCGGACCGCGGGCTGCCAGCCGGTGGCCGCGAACGGCTCGATCACATCCCAGGCCCGCTCGAACTCACCCCCGGCGCACAGTCCGCGGACCGCGCCCTCGGCGCAGAACCAGTCCCCGCGTTCCTGCGCCGCCTCCACCAGCGTCTCCAGGCCGCCGTGTTCGAGGATCTCGTCCACGATCCGCGGCGGAACGCCGCCGAGATGGACCCGCTGCCACTCGAGATCATCAACATCCACGGGAGCACCCTAGGACCCCCCACTGACACCGCCCCGCCGTACCGGAAGCCTCGTGCACTCGCCCATGCCAATGCCCGCAAGGGCGACTCCGCTCCGTCAGCGCCCCGCTCGTGACGGTCGACGGGGGCGCGGGCAAAGGTGCGACCCGCCTGGAGCCGGCCCACCTGCTCCACGACCTCGGCGCGGTGGACGCCCTGAACATGGACGGTGGCGGCTCGGCCACCCTGGTGTGGCAGAACGCGTTCGCGAACACGCCGTCGGACGAGAGGAACGTCCCGTCGCCGACGCGGTCTTCGCTGGTCCGGGCGGATACCCCCTTCAGTGAGCCGGCGCGCCCGGCGGCGTCCGCTCCGCCGGACGAGGGCGCCGTCGCCTGAGATGCGCCGCCACCGGTCGGAATGGAAACCGGTGGCGGCGCAGGGCGGCTCATCGGAAACTCCGGCCGGGGTCGGACCGCCGACCCCGGTGACCGGGTCGGAGGAACGGAGGGTAGGGGTTGAGCGGATGACGAGGGGCGGTGCTGACCGCCTATTCGTTGCCGTGGACGAGCGCTGACCCCAACGGTGTACGCCGGTAACGGATCTCGTGACGGTGTCGCGCCCCGACGACGAGGCCGCTGTCGCGCAGCACCTTCAGGTGTTCGGAGACCGTGGCGGGTGCCAGCCGGTGTCGTCGCGCCAGGCCTGTCGTCGACGCCGGCTCGTCGAGTGCGGTCAGCAGGGCGGCGCGGGTGCCCCCGACGAGTCGTGCCAGGGCGGCGCTCGGGAGTTCATGCGTCGGCTGCCAGAGGTTGCCCAGGCCCCGGGCCCGGTAGGCGACCGCCGGCTGCCAGGGCGGCTGCGTGATCACGATCGCCTCGTCCCACTTGAACACGCTGGGCATGAGCAGCACGCCACGCCCGGCGAGCGCGACGTGCCCGTTGCCGCCGGGGTCGCGTACGAGGGTGTCGCCGGTCCAGTGCAACGTCCGGTCGAGATCGGCGAACAAGCCGTCCAGACCGCCTTCGGCAAGGCGCCGCGAGCGGTAGGCGATGTCGGCCTCCAGCGCTGCGCGCACCTGCGGCCACACCGGTTCGACGAGCGCTTGCCACGCCGCGCGCACCAACTGTGTGAGGAGCCCGAGCACGTCGGCCGGGTCGCCGAGCAGCAGCCGCCCGAGTTCGCCGGCCTGGGCACCCGGGGTGTCGAGCAGTGACATCTCGATCTCGCGGCGCACGACGGAAGCGGGCGTGGCTGCCATCCGGGTGAGCTCGCCGTCGAAGTCCGGGGAGGAGGTGAGCGGGGGCAGGGAGAGGAAGTCCGGGGTGTAGCCGCGACGTGGCTGCAGCAGAGTGAGCGGCCGCAGGTCGACCGCCTGCAGACGGGGCAGCGCCTCCTGCAGCCACCGACGGTGATGCGGCCCGGGTCCAGGGCCCCGCGCTCCGGTCGCGATGCGTACTGCGGCGAGGGTCTCGAAGACCGGGGAGTAGGCGAACCGGCAGCGGGCCAGGTCGGACGGCCCGAAGCCGAGGCTGATGGCCACGCCCACCCCCGTGGGTTCCGTGTCCCGAGCGTCGTGCGCCGGCGACGGTGATTCGGCCCGTACCGAATCACTGGTGGTGATCCTAACCGCCTGGCCAGGATTGATCACCTCGGCCGGGACCGGTCGAACTCACCGGGGAATCGAAGGAGTACGGCATGCACGACGTCACCGACCATGCGGAGCCGGGCGGCCGGCACGCCGAGGTCAACCGCCGCGCCGCCGCGCTGTTCGCCGTCATCGACGACCACGAGGAGGCCGCGTTCCTCGCGCAGATCGACGCGCTCGCGGCCGAACTGCCCGAAGGAGATGCCGACGGCCTGTTCCACAGGGCCTGCGCCCGCGACTCCTGGGGCCATTCCGGCGCGGCCGTCCCGCTCTACCGCGAGGCGCTCGAACGCGGCGGCCTGACCGGCGAGAACCGCCGCCGCGCCGTGATCCAGATGTCCAGTTCCCTGCGCAACACCGGCGACGCGGCCACGGGCCTGGCGATGCTGGAGGCCGAGCGCGCCCACGGCCCGGACCACCTCGATGACGCTCTCGACGCCGTCACCGCGCTGTGCCTCGCCTCACTCGGCCGTGAGCGCGAAGGGCTGTCCCTCGTCCTGATCGCCCTGGCCGAGCATCTGCCGCGGTACAACCGGTCCATGGCCAACTACGGAAAGGCTCTGATCGAGGACTGAGCCGGCACAGCCTCGCCGGCACCCCGTACCGCGCACCCCGCCGCGGAACCGGATCGCCGCCCGTCGCGTCGGAGCGACAGCCCACCACGGAAAGGCACGCCGATGCCGAGACCTCACGCACTCCTGCTCACCGCGGTATCAGCGCTCGCGCTCACCGCGACCGCCTGCGGCTCCGATACCGAAACGGCCCCGGAGCCCCGATGGGCCGAGCCAGCGCGGTACTCCTTCACGCTGCTCTCCGAAGGCGGCGAACGCGGTGGCCTGGGCAAGTACCGGATCACCGTGGCGGACGGGAGGGTGGCCGAGGCGGTCGGTCTCGACGAGCCGGCCCGGCAGACCATCGCCCGCGAGCCGCAGAACGTGCGGACCCTGCGCGACCTCCTCACCCAGCTCCGGCAGGCCCGGGCGGACAAGGCGGATGTCGCGGACGCGGTGTTCGCGCCCGACGGACACCCCACCGAGATCCACCTCGACTGGGAGACGAACTCCGTGGACGACGAGGCCGACTACCTGATCACCGAGTACCGCGTGCACCCCTGAGGATCGTTCCCGCTTCCGCACCCCACACCACCCGGGTCGCAGAGCACGACCGTACCCCTGCCCTCTGCTCCTCTACAGCGCCGTCGACGGGAGAGGGACGCCGCGGTCCGCGGCCACGGCGCGGGCCGCTTCGGCGCAAGCCGAGAACCGCTTTCCGGCGCGGTCGACCACCCCGGTCACGGGGTCGTCCGTACACGGGTGGGCACGGTCGCCGTGCCAGGTGCACCGGGCGGCGGACACGCTGCCCGGGTCGAGTTCGGACAGATCGATCCACACCGTACTTTTCTCCATGCCGCACAGACTGGCACGCCCGGCATCCTCCGCGGGCGGGAAAGCGGCCTGCGCCGGCCTGCTCAGCCCTGACCAGGAGGCTTCCGGTCGGACACGACCGCCTCGTTCCTCACCCGGACCCCGTCGATGGACCACGCGCACAGTCCCACCAGGAGGGCCCGCTCCGGCCGCGTAGACCGGCAGCGACCGGACGGACGTCTCGCCGACCGCCCGGGGCGGTCGTCAGCGGATGCCGGCCTCGGCCCGCGCGTAGAACGCGGCGAGTTCCTGGGCGTTCTTGGTGTAGACGTCGATCTTGCGCACCGCGCCGTCCTCGACCTGGTGGATCTCCACCATGGTCAGCGGGAACTCCTCACCGGTGGTGTGGGCCGTGAGCGTTCCGGTGAGCGTGCCGACGACGCCGGCCGGCCCCTCGTACACCTCGGCCGCGGTGATGGCGACGGCGGCGTAGCCCATCATCGCGCCGAGGACCGACTGCACGAACACCTCGCGGCCCTGGTGCACACCGCCGTACGGGAGCTGGTTCGGCTCGTCGACGATCACCTCGGGGGCGAGCCTTTCCAGGACACCCGGTACGTCGTCCCTGCTCAGCGCTGCGTACAGCCCCCGCACGACATCCGCGGGGCTCTGAGTCACCGTCTCGGTCGTCTTGTTCATCGTCTGCGTCCTTCCGGTCCTGTCCACCCATGAAGGTGGGGCCCCGGGCGATCGGGGCACACACCATGCAACGCCGGACGGCCGGGGCGGGGGAGTCCCTGCCGTGAGGGGTACTGCCAGGTCCCCCACGCTTCGCGCGGCCTGCCTACCCTGTCCGTATGGACAACCGGGACGCCGTCAGCGCCTTCCTCCGCTCCAGACGCGACAAGATCACCCCCGAGCAGGCCGGGCTGCCGACGTACGGTCAGCGGAGGGTGCCCGGACTGCGCAGGGGTGAGGTGGCCACGCTCGCCGGGGTCAGCGTCGAGTACTACACGCGCCTGGAGCGCGGCAACCTCAAAGGTGTCTCCGACAGCGTGCTGGACGCCCTCGCCCAGGCGCTGCGGCTCGACGCCACCGAGCGCATGTACCTGTACGACCTCGCCCGTGCCGCGGGACCGGCGCCCGCGGCGCGGGTACGGGTGCCGCAGCAGAGCCGGCCCGCGGTGCGGCCGAGCGTGGCGCGGATCGTCGAGGGGATGCCGCGGATGCCGGCGTTCGTGATGAACAACCGCCTCGACACGCTGGCCGCCAACCCCCTGGGCCGGGCCCTGTACGCGGAGATGTACGCCGACCCGACCTGCGGAGCGAACGTCGCCCGGTTCGCGTTCCTCCATCCCGCGGCCGGGCGGTTCTACGCCGACTGGGAACGCATGGCCCGTTTCGCCGTCGGCGCCCTGCGTGTCGAAGCGGGAAGGCACCCCTACGACCGGGAACTGACGAACCTGGTCGGTGAACTGTCCACCCGCAGCGACGCCTTCCGCATGCTGTGGGGAGCCCACGACGTGCATGTCTTCCGCGACAGCACCAAGCGCCTCAACCATTTTCTCGTGGGCGACCTGGAACTCGATCAGGAAACGATGAGCCTGCCCGACGAAAGCGGCCTGAGCGTGGTCGTCTACAGCGCGCCCCCCGGGTCCGCCGCCGAGGACGCGTTGACGATCCTCGCCAACTGGTCCGCGACCGGAGCGGAGCAGGAGGCGGACCACATCGACGAGCGGCGCAAGGGCTAGCGATCGGCGATGCGGCGCCGGCCCCCACCAATGCGCGGTGCGCGGTGCGGGCCGGCGCCGCCGGAGTGCCGGGGTGCCGGGGTGCCGGGGTGCCGGGGTGCCGGACAGGCTGTCAGAAGCCGCAGTACTGGTTGGACCCGTTGTAGGGCAGCAGTGAGTCCTTCACCCATCCGGTGCGGTCGTCGTGCTGGTTGTAGAGGTACGTCCAGGTGCCGTTCTGGCCGGACGTCCAGCAGTAGTAGATCAGGACGTCCTGGTTGTCGGCCCAGCCGACGACCCCGCACGCCGTGCTGGAGCCGCTGCGCATGTTCGCGCTGACGCCCGGCGTCATGCGCACGTCCGTGCCGTCCGTGCCCCAGGCGCCCTGACCGCAGGACGCGTTGGCCGTCGCCGGCCCCGCGGTGCTCACGACCAGGGCCGCCGGTACGGCGAGCACTCCGGCGGCCAGTGCCGCCCATTTCGCCTTGCGTGTCGATCGCATGCTTGATCCCCTCCCGTTGGCGCCGGCGTGGTTCCGGTGGGGCGAACCCGCCGGCGGCGGCTGTCAGAAACCGGACGGCGGTGCGACGTTCGTGCTGATCTTGCCGTAGGTCGAGTTGGAGCCGTAGGCGATCCTGATGAAGATGTTGGTGGCCCGGCCGCTGAAGGTCGCCGACTTCGCGGTGTAGAGGCCGTTGCACTCGCTCGCCTGCGAGCTGGCCCCGGTGGGCGACAGGATCACGTTCGACTTGGCGCAGACGCCGTCGGTGAGGGCGTCGTACAGCTCGAACTTCACCGTCTGCCAGTAGGAGCCGTCGAAGATGTTCTTGCCCCAAGTGACGGAGCAGTTCCGGAGCCTGGCGTGGGTCGTGCCACCGGAGTCGTTGACCCACAGGGACGCGCAGGCCACGGTCGACGTGCGGTCGCCCGTGTCGGCGGCGGCGGTGGTCGGCGCGACGGCGGCGCCCGCGAGCGTCGATCCCAGGGCTAAGGCGAAGGCGCCTGCGGCGCTGGTCAGCGACCTGCGCGACGGACGTACGGACATGGTTCCCCCTCGTTGGTGTGCTGCGTACGGCGGACCGCCACCGGGGCGGCGGTCCGGGCGGTCGGACGCGACCGCGGTGATCACGTCACCGCGATTCGATTCTTTGTGCGAATCGACGCCAGTGTGCTCTATGGATCATGTCCACAACAAGCACCCGTGTACGACACACTGACGTACCGTCAGAAACGATCACCGTGTGCGGGATGCCGGTCGGGACGGCGCACCCCGTCAGGGGCGGCTCGACGCCGGCTCCGGCTCCGGCTCTCGCGGGTGCGCTGCCGCGCGGCGGGGGAGCAGCAGCGGGGTCGCCAGCAGGAGCACGCCGGCCAGGCCGATGGCCGTACGTGCCCCGAGCAGACCTCCCAGCACGCCCCAGACGGCCGTCAGGAGCGCGGTCGAGGCCTTGGTCGTCACCGCCCACGCGGACAGCGTGCGGGCGACCCGGTCGGCCGGGGTGCGCTCGAGGCGGTAGGTGGCGTGGACGGGGTTGAAGATCCCGCAGCAGAAGATGAGCCCCAGCTCGACCCCCATCACCAGCAGCAGACCTCCGGTGCCCGGCCCCAGGAAGGCCAGGCCGACGGGCCAGAGCGCGCGCAGCGCCCCCGTGACGACCAGGACCTGGCGCTGTCCGAACCGGGTGACGAACGGCCGGGCCAGCCGCGAACCGAGCAGCCCGCCGATCGACGGCGCCGCGAAGGCGAGGCCGTACTCCCATGCTGTGAACCCGAGCCTGCCGAGCATCAGGACGGCGAGCAACGGCTGGACGGCCATCACCAGGCCGTTGAACAGGGCGGTGTTGAAGAACAGCGGACGAAGCGCCCGGTCGGCGAGGACGTACCGCCAGCCGTCGAGCAGGTCCCGGGTCCGCATGCGCGTGGCCTGCCGGCGCTCGAGCCGCGGCTCGTGCCCGCCCGTCGCGCGGATGCCCAGGGCCGAGAGCAGGTAGCTGGCCGCGTCGGCCACCACCGTCGCCACCGGGCCGAGGAGCCCGATCGCCGCGCCCCCCAGCGGTGGTCCGATGATCGTGGTCGTCCATGCCGTGGACTCGAAGCGGGCGTTGGCGACGAGCAGGTCCTCGGCCGGCAGCAGGGTCTTCACGTAGGCGCCGGAGGCGGCGCGGAAGGTGATGTCGGCCGCCGCGACGGCGACCGAGACCAGCAGGAGCTGGAGGAAGGTGAGGACGTCGAGCGCGAACGCGGCGGGGATCGTCAGCAGCGCCGCGAACCGCACCAGGTCCATCGCGATCAGCACGTGCCGCTTGCGGCGGAACTCCACCCACGGGCCGAGGGGCACCGCCACGGCCGCGCCCACCGCGGACCCCACGGAGGCGAGCGCGGCGACCTCGGCCGGTCCGGCGTGCAGCACCTGGATGGCGATCAGCGGGAACGCGCCGAAGGCCAGCCACGTGCCGAGCGCGCTGGTCCCGTACGCTGCCCACAGCCACCCGAACCGCCGTCCCAGCCGGTGCCCGCTCCCCATGCCCGACGCCCCTCGCCACTCACCCTGCACAACCGATCCGCGATCGGAATCATCAAAGCGAGACCCGCGGCCTGGGATCAAACAACCGCAGAGCCGTCGGCCACAACCAACGGTTGTGGCCGTAGGGTGCCGACATGGACATCGACACCGTCCGGACCTTCGTCGCCGCCGCCGACGCGGGGCGGTTCCAGGAGGCCGCCGGCGAGCTGGCGGTCACCCAGCAGGCCGTCTCCAAGCGCATCGCCGCGCTGGAGCGCAGCCTCGGCGTGCGGCTGTTCACCCGCACGGCGCGCGGCGCCGAGCTCACCATCGACGGGCAGGCGTTCCTGCCCCACGCGCGCGAGCTGCTGCGCGTCGCCGAGCGCGCGGTCGCGTCGGTGCGCACCGGCCGCCGTCCGCTGCGCGTCGACATCATCGCCTCGCGTGGCGCGGCGTCGGGCCTGATGCGCGGCTTCCACCGCGCGCACCCCGAGATCGAGCTCGACGTGGTGATGCTGTTCGACATCGGCACGGCCGTCGCCGCCATCCGGTCCGGTGAGATCGACGCGTCCTTCCGCGCCGTCGCCGCGCCCGGCCGGCCCCTTCCCGAGGACATCGAGTCCGTCCGGGTGCTCGACGAACCGCTCGAGCTCCTCACCGGCCCCGCCCACGCGCTGGCGAGCGCCCGGGCGGTGACGGTCGCCCAGCTCGCCGGGCACCGGATCTGGATGCCAGGCATCGTGCCGGGTACCGAGTGGGCCGCCTACTACGACGACCTCGTCGCCGAGTTCGGCCTCACCATCGAGGCGACCGGCCCGAACTTCGGTTCCGACGCGCTCCTCGACACCGTCGCCGACACCCCGGCCCTGGCCACCTTCATGGGCGGGAACACCAGCCTCGTCTGGCCGGCGGGCCACGGCCTGCGCCGCATCCCGGTGACCGACCCGACACCCGTCTACCCGCACTCGCTCCTGTGGCACCGCGACAACCCCCACCCGGCGCTGGCCACCCTCCGCGCCCACCTCGCCGCCGCCGCGGCCGGCCACGACGCCGCCGGGACCTGGACGCCGGACTGGGTGACCGCGCGCTGAACGCCGCCGCGTCCGCGATGATCCCGGCAGGACTGCGACGGCGCGGGGCTCGCCCTACGTCGCCCTGCGCTCGCGGGCTTCCGGTTCCTCCGCCGCCCCTCGAGACGGGACACGGGGCCGCGTGAGCGGCGCGAGCCGCTGGACGGCGCTCTCCACGAGTTCCAGGTCCGCCTTGGTGTGGGCGATGGCGGCGTCGATGAGGAGTGCCACCAGAGGGTCGTCGGTGTGGCCGCGCCGCAGGCGGGTGAGACCGGCGAGTTCGGAGAGGTAGGTCTGGCGCTGGGTCTCCACCAGGGCGTGCACGGCGTCGGAGCCCAGTGAGGCGGCTCCGAACAGCTTGAGGAACAACTCGTCGCGGAATCCGCCCGTGCGGACCCATGCCGTGGTCGCCCAGGAGTGCAACTCGTCCTGGCCCTGCGCGGTGAGGGTGTAGCGCGTCTTGTCGGGGCGGTCGCTCTGTGCCACTTGGGACCGGGTGACGTGGCCGTCACGCACCAGGCGGTCCAGGATCTGGTACAGGTGCCCGATGTTGAGGCCGCCCCACTGCGGGCCGATGGCGTCCTCGAAACGGCTCTTGAGCTCGTAGCCGTGGCTCGGTCCCTCGGACAGCAGCGCGAGCACTGCGTGGTGCAGCGGCATTTTGCGTCCCCTCTGTATTGTGACAATGTACCCCTGCATTGCCGCAATGCATGAGGGGTGGTCGGAAGCATGAGCGTGACCCTGCGGGACGTGTCCCGCCGGCACCCGGGAGTCGTGGCGCTGGACGGCGTCGAACTGGAGATCGGGGACGGCGAATCCGTCGCCCTCACCGGCCCGTCCGGCGCCGGCAAGTCGACCGTGCTGCACCTGGTCGGTGGCATGGACCTGCCCGATTCCGGCACGGTGGAGGTCGACGGCACCGCGCTGACACCGGGCGGACTCGACGCCCATCGCCGTCGGATCGGCTTCGTCTTCCAGCGCTTCCACCTCCTGCCCGCGCTGACGGTGCTGGACAACGTCCTGGCGCCGGTGCTGCCCCGCCGGGTGGACTTCGACCGGCGGGCCCGCGCCATGGAACTCCTGGAGGCCGTGGGCCTGGCGCAGCGGGCGGGGGCCTTGCCCTCGGAGCTGTCGGGCGGTCAGCAGCAGCGCGTGGCGGTCGCCCGGGCGCTGATCAACCGGCCCGGCCTGCTGCTCGCGGACGAACCGACCGGCAACCTGGACAGCGCGACCGGCCGGGAGATCGTCGACCTGCTGCTCTCGCTGACCGAGCAGTACGGGATGACGCTGCTCGTCGCGACGCACGACGTGGAGGTGGCCGCGAGCTGCGACCGGATCGTGCGCCTGCGCGACGGACGGATCGTGGCCGACGAACGCGTGACGCCGGCCGCCGACGTCCTCGACCGGCTCGGAGGGCTCCGCCCGTGATCGCCATGATCTGGTCCCAGTTGCGGCGTCATCGGGCCCGCGCGCTGGCACTGGCCGCCGGCATCCTCGTGGCCGCGACCAGCTTCACCCTGCTCACCTCGACGGTGACCACCAGTCAGGCGCGGACGACCGAGACCGTCCGGGAGAACGCCCGCTCCGCGTACGACGTCCTGGTGCGCCCCCACGCGAGCCGGACCGCGGTCGAGCGCGGCGACGGACTGGTCGAGGCGAACTTCCTGTCCGGGATCTTCGGCGGCATCGGCCTCGGCCAGTACGACCGGATCAAGAAGATCCCCGGGGTCGAGGTCGCCGCGCCGGTCGCCAACGTCGGCTACCTGATGGTGCCGGGAACGCTGAAGGTCGACGTGTCGTCCTTCCTGGACGGCACGGCGCCCGCCCAGCTACTGCGGATCAAGCCGACCCTGACCGCGGGACTGGGCCGCTACCGGACCGCCGACCAGTACGTGTATCTGAGCCGCAATCCGATCGAGCCGTCCAAGACCTTCTCCGACTCCACGTTCCCAGGGCTGCTGGAGGAGCACGCGGACCATCGGACCTATCCGGTGTGCTGGTACTACAACTACAACAAGACCGACGTCCACATCGAGCACACCGACGACGGCGGATTCGGGCCCCTCCAGCCCAATCTCATCCGTGAGGACCGCCGCGAGGCGTCGCCGTTCGACCCCGACATGAACACCTGGCTCACCTGCCGGTCGGGGCGGGACAAGGCGGTCGCCGAGATCCCGGTCTCCTATCCGGTGCTCCTGTCGGCGGTGGACCCCGCCGCCGAGGACCGGTTGGTCGGCCTCGGACGCGCCATCACCTCCGGCCGCATGCTCACCGACCGGGACAAGCCCGTCTGGGGCAGCAAGGAGGGCTGGTCGAACGAGCCCTACTGGACGATCCCTGCCGTGCTCAGCGACCAGACCCTCACCTCCGGGAGGGTGAACGCCACGGTGGAACGGCTGGACGCGGGCGACCCCGCGGCCCTGCGCGCGAAGCTCGGCAGCCCCGCCGCCCACGACTTCGTCGACGACCTTCGCGGCACGCCGGTGGGACGCGTCAGCGCCGACCTGGAGCGGGGCTTTCCCGGGAAGTCCCTCTTCGCCCCGCAGGTCGACAGCTACTGGACGGTCGGCCCCGTCGACTACCGCCGCGCCGGGGCGGGCCTGGCCCCGCGCGCCCGCGCCGACCAGTCCCCGGAGGTGTGGCGCACCAACGCCGACCGCCAGTTCGTCGAGTTCGTGCCCGAGGAGAACACCGGCACCCAGTTCCGCGAGGTCGTCAGCCACCCCGGAACCTCTTGCTGGGGCACCCGCACGTGCGCGCACGAGGACTACGGCAGGACCCCGATCCCGTACCTGACCCCGGTCGGCCGCTACGACGCCACCGAGCTGCCCGGCTTCTCCTCGCTGTCCGAGGTACCGCTGGAGACCTACCGCTCGCCCCAGGTCACCGGCGCCGACGAGGCCGGGCGGACGGCGCTGCACAACCGGCCGCTGCGTCCGGACCGCAATCTCGGCGGCTACCTCGCCGCACCGCCCACCATGCTCACCTCCCTGGACGCGCTCCCCGTCCTCACCAAGAGCCGCCGGCAGCCGACCGCGCAGGACAAGGCGCCCATCAGCGCCATCCGCATCCGGGTCGCCGGCGTCACCGGAGTCGACCCCGCCTCACAGGCCCGGGTCAACGCGGTCGCGGGCCGCATCCGCACCGCGTACCCCGGTCTCCAGGTGGACATCACCATCGGCAGCTCACCGGCGCCGCAGACCATCGCGCTGCCCGGCGTCGACGTCGTCGAGAACTGGACCGCCAAGGGCGTGGCCCTGCGCATCCTCAAGGCCGTCGACGCCAAGAGCGCCGTGCTGTTCGTACTGGTCCTCGTCGTCTGTGCGCTCTTCCTCGCCCAGGCCGCCCTGGCCTCCGTGCGGTCACGCCGCACCGAGATCGGCACCCTGCGCTGCCTGGGCTGGAGCCCGCCGGAGATCCTCCGGCTCATCCTCGGCGAACTCGTGGCCATCGGCCTCGGCGCGGGCGCCGTGGGCGCCGTGCTCGCCTACGTCCTGGGCCTGCTGCTGAAGCTGCCCGACGCGGGGACCAAGGCGGCTCTCGTGCTGCCCGTTTCGCTGCTGCTCGCGGTCACCGCCGGGCTGTTCCCGGCCTGGCGCGCCACCCGGCTCAGGCCCCTGGACGCGATCACGCCCCCGGTGACCGCCACCGGCCGCGCGGCGCCGGTACGTTCGGTCCTCGGACTCGCCGTACGCAACCTGCTGCGGGTACGCGGCCGCACCGCGCTCGGCGCGGCGGGACTGGCCCTGGCGGTGGCGGCCTTCACCGTCCTGCTCGCCCTCACCCTGGGCTTCCGCGGCGAGGCGGCCGGCTCACTGCTGGGCAACGCCGTCGTCGCACAGGCCCGTACCGCGGACTACCTGAGCGTCGCCCTGTCGCTGCTCCTGGGAGCCGCCGGCGCCGTGGACGTCCTGGTGCTGTCCATGCGCGAACGGGCCGCGGACCTCGCCGTCCTGCGCGCCACCGGCTGGACGACCCGTGAACTCGCCCTGCTCAGCTACCACGAAGGTGCCCTGCTCGCCCTCCTGGGCGGCCTCACCGGTGCGGTCACCGGGCTCGGGACGGTCCTCGCGATCGGCTGGGGCACCCTGGACGGGCGGCTTCCGGCCGTCGGCGGGGCGGCGCTCCTCGCCACCCTGGCCGCCGTGGTCCTCGTCTGCGCCGCGCTGGCCCTCCCGGTCCGCGCTGCCCAGTCACGCATCGCCCCCGCCCATCTGCTGGCGGTGGGATGACGGACGCCGGGAACGGCGGGGACACCACCCGCCGTCGGGACCGTCCTGCGGCCCGGGACCCGAGGGCCCCGGGCCGCAGGACGACCAGGGGAGGTGTCGTCACGGCCGGTCGGCCGCCTCCTCCGGCCGAGGGCCGATGTAGCCCTCGTGGACGTCCTGGCCACGGGCGTACCCGGGCTGGAAGCGCACGCCGGCGTAGTGCGAGGCCTTCTCCGCCTCCTGCGCCCGCCGGCCCAGCTCGGAGGTGTCGCCGAAGCCGAGGACGTCGCGGGCGAGCTGGGTGAGCGGCCCGTCGACCTGGTACTCGGTGCGCTGCATGGTGAGCATGTTGATCAGGTAGAGCGGCGTGCCGTTGAACTTCTCGAACATCTCGTGGCGGGTGCCCCACTCGGTGAGGAAGCGCTCGCTGATCTGCCGGAAGATCTTGATCCGGTCCCGGGCGCTGATCTCGGCACCACGCAGCGCCTCCTCCAGCTTGGGGCCGATGTAGGGGTCGTCCAGCTCGCGCTTGGTCGGCTGGATGACCACGCCGCGGCCGCAGAAGTCGATCAGCTTGTTGACCATGTCGTGCTGGTTCTCGAGGTAGTGGGCCCGGCCGAAGTCGATGTAGACGTTGTTCGGCTTGTACAGCCCGCCCGGGGTCTCAAAACCGGTCTCCTCGGCCGCGAGCATGAACGCGCGGCAGGTCTCGCGGAACCGGATCAGTTCGGCGAGCTGCGACTGCACCACGGGCTGGCGGCTGGTGCCCAGGGCCTGGGTGATGAGCAGTGCGAGGCCGACCATGAGTTCGGCGTGCGTGCACTGCCGGATCTGGGTCTCCAGGTGCACCCAGTCGAACTGCCGCTGCGGGTACCACTTGGCGTGGTCGGGGTTGCCGATGTGCTGGACCTGCGGCCAGGGGATCAGCACGTCGTCGAAGTAGACCATCCCGTCGAGCTCGTCACCGATGGTCGCCAGCGGACGGTCGTAGGGGTCGGCGTCGGGCTGGGCCCGCGATTCCCGAGCCACCACGGTCACGCCCTCAGTGGCCAGCGGCACCATCGCGTAGATGGTCTGCTCGGGCGTCTGGCCGGGCCGCCACAGGTTGCCGATCAGGAGGTTGTTGACGAAGGGGAGCGAGGTGCCGATGGCCTTCCAGCCCCGGACGACGATGCCCTCGTCGTTCTCCTCCATGATGCGCAGCATGGGGGTCTCGGCCAGCGCGTCGTCGCGGCCGCGGTCGAACTGCACGTCGACGAACATCGGCGAGATCGCGAGGTCCTTGGAGGTGACCTCTTCCCACTGGCGCTGGATGTTGCCCGAAAGGTCGCGGCGGGGGCCGGTGAAGCGGGAGTTCTCGGCCCACGGCTGCTGGTCGTCGACCTGGGTGAACATGACGACGTTCATACCGGCCGGCGGGCGGGTGAAGATGCCGCCCTTGAAGTGCCGGAACAGGAACTCGGCGTACTTGCGGCGGCGGACGGCGTCCTCCTTCGACCGCGGCAGGAACCAGTGCATCGACTGGCGCTTGCCGTTCCCGTCGATGAAGGTGGTGGTCTCCTGGTGCTCGGGGTCCAGGTGCAGGTCGTAGTACTCGGCGATCGCCTGGGCGTACCCGCGGGTCTTGGGGTGGGTGGTGACGTCCTCGACGAGTTCGCCCCCGACGTAGACCTTGCGGCCGTCGCGCAGCGACTCCAGGTATTCCTTGCCGGTCCTCATGGCGTGTCTCCCGTGGTGCTGTCGTTCGTGTGACGGTGGAAGGTGGCGGCCTCGTACAGGCGGGCCGCCGGACCGGCCGGCGTCATGCCACCGCCTCCGTCATCGCCGGTACCGCCTCCATGTCCACGCCGCGCTGGTAGCGTCCCTGCCCGAACAGCAGGGGGGAGCGGAGGTCGGGCGCGACGACGGCCCGCACGTTGCCTATGACGACGAGGTGGCTGCCCACGGGCCGTGCCTCGGTCGTCTCGCAGTCGAAGGTCACCAGCGAATCCCGCAGCACCGGCGAATTCACCTCGGCCGGCAGTTCGCTGCCCGCGACGACGTGGTCGTCGACGAACTTCACGGTTCCCTGGCGTGAGCACAGCTGTGACACGGGGACTTGGTCCACGCTGAGCAGGTTGACGGCGAAACGGCTCTCGCGGTGGATGTCCGCAGCGGTGACCGTGCGCTCGTTGACGCACACCAGCACCGTCGGCGGCTCCAGACAGACCGAGGCGAACGCGCTGACGGTCATTCCCCAGGCGCGGCCGTCATGACGGGTGGTCACCACGGCCAATCCGCCGACCACCCGGCGCATTGCGGAGCGGAACACATCGGCATCCGCCGTCCTTTCCGTCGGCCGCGACGCGGCGTCGAGCCGCACGGTGTCTTTCCCGTACGGGCCGTTGCCGGTATTTCCTGATTCCATCATCCGATCTCTCCAAACCGGCGACGGCGCGGGTGCCACCGCCCAGGAGGGGAAACCTGACGCAGTTTCGGCCGTCCGGGCCGCACCGCTGGACCGGGACGCTATGATCTGCGCAACACAACCGTCAAATGCATATGTTGAATTCGCGGTATTTGCGCCGCGAATATATGGACTGGTCAGGGAAGATGAACCTGCGGAACGTCGATCTGAATCTGCTCGTGGCTCTGGACGCCCTGCTGGCCGAGCGCAACGTCAGCCGCGCGGGGCGGCGTCTGGGCCTCAGTCAGCCCGCGACCAACTCGTCGCTCGCCCGTCTCAGGAAACTGTTCGGTGACCCGCTCCTGGTGCGGCAGGGCAGGGAACTCGCCCTCACGGCAGAGGCCGAGCGGCTGGTGCGACCCGTACGGGAGATCCTCGACCTGGTCGAGCGGACCATGGCGCAGCGTTCCGAATTCGACCCGGCCACGGACGTACGGAGCTTCTCCATCAGCGCGTCCGACTACGCGACGCTGGTATTGCTGAGCCCCTTCGTTCAAGCGGTGGCCGCCGAGGCCCCCGGCGTGACGATCCACGTCCTTCCCCGATCGAGAGATCCGCGGAAATTGCTCGACTCCGATGTTGCCGAGCTGATCATCGAACCGAAAGAGTTGATGGGCGACACCGGATTCCCGTCGTATCCGTTGTTCGGCGACCAATGGCTGTGCGCCGTCGACGCCGCGAACCCGGCCGGCTCGACGCAGCGAATAACGATCGACGAATATCTCCGTCTTCCGCACCTCGTGTACAGCATCGGGCCGGACCGGCAACTCAACCTGGCCGACCAGCACCTCGCCCGGCTCGGCACGCCACGCCGGATCGAGTTCACGGTGGAGAGTTTCCTCCTCGTCCCCTTCTTGATCCGGGGTACGTCCCTGGCCAGCCTGGTCCTTGAGCGGGCGGCACGCCAACTCGCCGCCGCGACAGCCGACATCCGCTTCCTGCCCCCGCCCGTCGCCCTGCCCGACATCCACGAGAGGATGTACTGGCACCCCCGTCACACCAGCGACCCGGCGCACCTCTGGCTGCGCGAGCGCCTGCTCGCCTCCGCGAGTGTCCTCGGCGGCATGGACGGACCTCACACGCGCCAGGACTGACCCACCCGCTCGGTGGTGCGGGCGGGCCGTCCGCGGATCCCGATCGTTTCGCCCGGACCGTCAGCACTGTCATTGAAAGCATTCATCGCCCTCGGGCGTGTGCGTCGCCGAGGTCTGCCACGTCACCGCCGCCGACGCCCCCGGACGTTCCGGGCCCCCGCCGACCGCGCCCCCGCCCTGCCGGCGGCTGGATCTCCGCGTCGTACCTGGTCGGAAACGACCGGAATCGAATGTATGGGTCCGGGTAAGGGGGATATGTGGAATGACCAAAATGGCGGGAGATGGTCCGTATGTCGCGCACACAACCCGGCATCGAGCAGCACCCCGATCTGCTGGAACTTCGCGCCGATTACGAGCGTGCGACCGCGACCCATCGCGGTCAGGCCATCAGGGCCATGGGTCTGCTCACCGGCGTCTATCTGGCCACGTCACCGTGGATCGCGGGTTTCAACGCGCTGTTGGGCTTCAATGCGCTGTCGACGATCGCCGTCAACAACCTCATCGCCGGTATCGCGTACGCCCTGCTCATGGGCGGGGCGGGGCGAGGCTTCGAGCGCACCCACTCCAAGGCCTGGGCTGCGGCGGTCATCGCCCTGTGGACGATCATCTCGCCCTGGTGCATCGCGGGAGATGTCAGTACGTGGCGCACCATCACGAACAACGTGATCGTCGGAGCGATCGGCCTGGTCCTCGCGCTCGCTGCGGCAACAACGCGTCCCGGTGGCGCTCGCGCCCAGGAGCACGGCATGTCACGCACCCCTGGCGGGCTGGGGCGCGGGTGACGCCGACCGGTCGGCGCGGGCCCGGCTGAGGCCCGCGCCCCGCGTCATCGGCGCGGAGCTGCCTCACAGGGTGCGGTCGACCGGACGGAGGGGCAGGCTGGAGGAGCGGAGCACCGGGTGACGACCGTGATGCCCCGCCTTGGGACAGCGGCGGCTCCCACGTGCACGTGGACGACGAGGTCCTCGGCACTGCGTCTGCCCCTGTGCGCCACGCAATTCTCGCCCGTCACGTCGAAGCCGCGTCGTACTCGTCGAGGGCGGCGAGGACTTCCGCGGGCAGGCTGTTCCTCGTGCGTCTGAGGGCGGCGACGATTCGTGCCGCCCGGGCGTCCTCGTCGGCGTCCTCGCGGGCGATGTCGCGCATGCTGTGCAGGTCGTGGACGCCCAGGGCGCCGGTCGGATGGTCGATCCCCGCCTCGCGGAGCACCTCGTCAACGGCTTCGAGTTCGGCGCGCAGCCGCTCGATCTCGGCCCGCCGGGCGTCGGGGGTGCGCAGTGCGTCCACGATGGCGACGAACGCGGAGAGGTGCTCGTCGGCGATGCCGAGGCAGTCGGCGGCCTCTTCGGCTGTCATGTGCGGCATGCGGGAATCCTCTCGCGCCGGCGCCCGGCTTGGCGGGTGGCCGTGGGGCGCCCGGCGAGCCGCTCGGTCGGGCGCGGCCATGAGGTGCTGATCGTCGACGCCGTCCGTGACGAACAGCGGCGCGCCACTCCACACGTCCAGGGCATGGGGTGGCTGCGACGGCGTGCGCTGCTCGCCCGCCTCGGCGTTTCCCCTCATTCCGGCTGAAGCTTTGATTTCCGGCATTTCGTACGGGTAGGTCACCTAAGGGGGAACTTGGTCGCCGACCGAGGGGGCGCGTCGGCCGGCCATTCACCTACTGCACGCGGCAGGAGGGGCATGGACCCGTGGCTGATCTGGCTCATCGCCGCGGCAGGGCTGGCCGTGGCGGAGCTCTTCACGCTCACTGCCGCGCTGGGGCTGCTGGGTGGGGCTGCGCTGGTCGCGGCGGGATCCGCGGCAGTCGGGCTCCCGCTGCCCTTGCAGTTCGTGGTGTTCACCGTCGTTGCTGCGAGCACCGTCCTGTTCATCCGTCCCGTCGTGCTGCGCCACGTGCGCCGGCCCCAGGCGGAGCGGTTCGGCGTAGAGGCGCTGGTCGGCAGGAGCGCCTATGTCGTCTCGGAGGTCACGGGCATGGGCGGCAGGGTCCGCATAGGCGGCGAGGAATGGACGGCCCGGGCCTATGACGAAACGCTGGTGATCCCTCCCGGAACGACCGTCGACGTCATCGAGATCAGCGGCGCCACCGCACTCGTCTACCCCCAGGAGTGAACCATGGAATCGGGGCTCCTCGTCGCCGGAGTGGTCGTCGCGCTCTTCGTCGTCTTCACCGTCCTGCGGGCGGTGCGCATCGTCCCCCAGGCACGTGCTCGCAATGTCGAACGGCTCGGCCGTTACCACCGCACCCTGAAGCCCGGGCTCAACGTCGTCATCCCTTACATCGACCGTGTCTATCCGGTGATCGACCTGCGAGAACAGGTCGTCTCCTTCCGACCGCAACCGGTGATCACCGAGGACAACCTGGTCGTGGAGATCGACACCGTCCTGTACTTCCAGGTCACCGACCCTCGGGCGGCCGCCTATGAGATCGCCAACTACCTCCAGGCGGTCGAGCAGCTCACCGTCACCACCTTGCGCAACGTCGTCGGGTCCATGGACCTGGAGAAGGTCCTCACCTCGCGCGACACCATCAACAGCCAGCTCCGCGGTGTGCTGGACGAGGCCACCGGCAAATGGGGGCTGAGGGTCAACCGGGTGGAGATCAAGGCCATCGACCCGCCGCAGTCCATCAAGGACGCGATGGAGAAGCAGATGCGGGCCGAGCGGGACAAGCGTGCCGTGATTCTCGGGGCCGAAGGACAACGTCAGTCGCAGATACTGACTGCCGAAGGCGACAAGCAGGCCGCCGTCCTGCGCGCGGAGGGCAACCGCACGGCTGAGATCCTCAAGGCCGAGGGCCAGTCACGGGCCATCGACGAGGTGTTCCAGGCCGTGCACCGCAACGACCCCGACCCCAAGCTGCTCGCGTACCAGTACATGCAGATGCTGCCCCAGCTCGCGCAAGGCGCGGGCAGCACGTTCTGGGTGATCCCCAGCGAGGTCACCTCCGCACTGGAGGGTGTGTCCCGCGCATTCAGCGAAGTGCTGCCGCAGTCGCCGGCCACGCGGGAGAAGTCCTCGGACGACAAGGCCGCCCAGGCCGCCGCCGACGCCGCGCGGGCCGCAGAAGCGGCTGCCGAGGCCCTTGCCGACGCCGCCCAGGCCGAGGCGCCCTCGGTACGCCCCCCAGCTGACCCCCTCGCAGGTCCTGGGTGAGGAACCGGCGGACCCTCCGCGGGGTCCAGCCCGTCTCAGGCTGCGCCCGTGGGATCCGTCGATCCGGCGGCGCGGCGGTATTCGGCGTTGATCCGCTGGGCTTCTGCGAGCTGGTCCTCGAGGATGACGATGCGGCAGGCGGCATCGACGGGGGTGCCCTGGTCGACGAGTTCACGGGCTCGGGCCGCGATGCGCAGCTGGTACCGGGAGTAGCGCCGATGTCCGCCTTCGGAGCGGAGCGGGGTGATCAGGCGGGCCTCGCCGATGGCACGGAGGAAGCCCGGGGTGGTTCCGAGCATCTCGGCGGCCCGGCCCATGGTGTAGGCGGGGTAGTCGTCGTCATCGATCCGGCCGAAGGAGTCAGCTGCCGTCATTGCACCTCTTTGTGGAACATGTGGAGGGGCCTTGACGCCGTCCCGCCACCAGGGCCCCGAAGGAACTGCTAAGCCTGCTGACGGCCCTGGTCCGCGCCGACCTCTTGTTTCCTCGCAATGGTTGTGGTGTGTCTTGGTCGAAGATATACGGATCCGGCCATGCCAGGCATGGTCCCGCTCCGTGGGCCGGCAGGGGCAGCGCCCGAACGACGGCCGGCGGCACTCCCGGCGGGTGAGATAGAGGTCGGTTCCATGCCGAACGTCGACCTGTCGGCGCGTGAGTACGGGGACGGCCGGGGAGTGCCGCTTGCCGTCCACGGACGGCAGACCACGGGAAGCCGCACCGGGCGCCCCACGCGATGAGGGCTCGGCCGGCATGCGCCGGCCGAGCCCTCATGCCGCCATGGTCGGGCCAGGGCGTCGTCCCTCTCCCGGCTACCCGGCGGTGGGGACGCCGAGCAGGGCCGACGCTTCCTGGAGCGGGGTGAGCCCGGGCGCCGGTGCTGTGGCAGGGAGGGCGCGGCAGGTGAAGCCGAGGCGCGTCATGGCCCGGAGGACCTCGCCGGCGGTGAAGTCACGGCGGTCCTGCCGGGTGATGACCTCGCCCACTTGCATGACGGGGTAGTGGCGGCGGCCGATGATCACGGACTCACCGGTGACCGGCTCGGGCCTGATGCCTTTCATCGACGCCACCACCCCGGTCTTGGACAGGTCGAACGCGAAACGGGCGATGACGCAGCGCATGGTGCCTCGCAGGAAGAGTGGGAAGCGATGGGACCGGTGGGCGACGGGTCAGCGTGAGCGCGTGAGAACACCCACGGCGCAGCCGTGCTCGTCGACGACAGGCACGGCCGCGAGCTGCCGGTGGCGCATGATGTGCTGTGCCTCGGTCATCTTGGTCATCGGCGAGGCGAACGGCCCGCCGTTACCGGCGACCTCCCGCAGGCGGACCCGATCGGTGTAGCCGTAGCCGTCACGGACGGCGGTGAGCTGGGCATGGGTGACCAGACTCGTGCACCGGCCGTCCTCGTCACAGACGACCAGATGCCCGGTACGGGCGCTGGCCATGACCGACAGGGCCACCTCGACGGTCATGTCGTCCCAGACCTGCGGTCCGGGCACGTCCATGGCGTCGGCCACCGTTCCGTGGGCGGATTCCGCAGGGCGTGGCAAGGCGTGTGCCAGGGTCAAGAAGTGCCTCCTGGAGAAGTGGATGGGCGGCGTGACGACACGGACTAGGCCACCGCGTCGTAGGCGGGCCGCCGCTGGGCCGTGCGGCGTGCCGCCCGGCCGGTGCGGCGGTCCTGAGCGGTGGCACGGCTGCGCCCCCCGCGGGAGGTGGGGGTGCCGTCCCTGCGTTCGGCAGCCGGTGCGGTGATGACGACCGGGATGCCCGAGGGGGTCTGCGCGCCGGTGATGCGGATCAGGTCGTCCCCGGACGGGTGGACCTCGGTGGTGTGCGGGCGGATTCCGGCGTGCTGCATGAGACGGGCCATGTCGCGGCGCTGGTTGGGCGTGACCAGCGTGACCACGATGCCGGACCGGCCGGCGCGGGCCGTGCGGCCACCCCTGTGGAGGTAGTCCTTGTGGTCGTTGGGCGGGTCCACGTTGACGACCAGGTCGAGGTTGTCGACGTGGATCCCGCGTGCGGCGACGTTGGTCGCCACCAGTACGGTCACGTGTCCCGTCTTGAACTGGGCCAGGGTCCGGGTGCGCTGCGGCTGCGACTTGCCGCCGTGCAGCGCGGCGGCGCGGACGCCGCTTCTGAGCAGGTGCTCGGTCAGCCTGTCGACGGCGTGCTTGGTGTCCAGGAACATGATCACCTGACCCTCCCGCGCCGCGATCTCGGTCGTCGCCTGGTGCTTGTCGGCGGCGTGCACGTGCAGCACGTGGTGCTCCATCGTGCTGACCGCGCCCGCGGAGGGATCCACGGAGTGGACCACCGGGTCGTGCAGGTAGCGGCGGACCAGCCGGTCGACGTTGCGGTCCAAGGTGGCCGAGAACAGCATGCGCTGCCCCTCGGGGTGCACCTGGTCCAGCAGCGCTGTGACCTGCGGCATGAAGCCCATGTCGGCCATCTGGTCGGCCTCGTCCAGGACGGTGACGGCGACCCGGTCCAGGCGGCAGTCGCCGCGCTCGACGAGGTCCCTCAGCCGGCCCGGCGTGGCGACGAGGACCTCCGACCCGTTGCGCAGCGCGCCGGCCTGACGGCCGATCGGCATCCCGCCGACCGCGGTGGCCAGCCGAAGCCTCATCGAACGGGCGTAGGGGGCAAGCGCGTCGGTGACCTGCTGGGCCAACTCCCGGGTGGGTACGAGCACCAGGGCCAGTGGCTGCCGGGGTTCGGCGCGCTGTCCGGCGGTGCGGGCCAGCAGCGCGAGGCCGAAGGCGAGGGTCTTGCCGGACCCGGTCCGCCCGCGGCCCAGCACGTCACGGCCGGCGAGGGAATTGGGCAAGGTCGCCGCCTGGATCGGGAACGGCACGGTCACGCCTTCGGCGGTGAGCGCGGCCAGCAGCGGCCGGGGCATGTCGAGATCGGCGAACGCACCGGCGGCGGGCAGTGCCGGAGTCGCCGTGTCCGGCAGGGCGAACTCCCCCTGCGGTGCGGCGGGGCGACGGCGTCGGCCCCCGGAACGGCTCGGGTCGGTGAAACGGTCGTTCGTACGTGTACGGCTCATGCAGAACCTTCCTTGAAGCGGCCGCATCAAGGGATTCCGCTGCGATGAGCAGGACGGAGAATCGCAAGAATGGGCCAAGCAAATGCGATGGCGAATTCAGCCGGCGGGAGAAGTCCGCGGGCCGAGGCGCCGAACGGGTGGGGTGATCTGGTCCGCGTCCGAAAGACCGGGGTTACGGGCGTCGGGGAGCTCTGACGGATGTGCATCCGGAGCCTGACGGGAACGTCCGTTGCCGGCGGGATCGCGGCACCCTCAAAATCGTGGGACCAGTGAGGTCGTCACGGCGTCACCAGGGCAGGGTGCGTCCTGATGTGCAGCAAGCTGGGGCCCGCACCCAAGGTGCGGGCCCCAGCTGCGATGCGTGCGCTCGGCGTCAGGCGGGAACGATGTTCTCGGCCGTGGGGCCCTTCTGGCCCTGCGCGATGTCGAAGCTCACCTTCTGGCCCTCCTGCAGCTCGCGGAAGCCCTGGGCGGCGATGTTCGAGTAGTGGGCGAACACGTCAGCGCCGCCACCGTCCTGCTCGATGAAGCCGAAACCCTTTTCCGCGTTGAACCACTTCACGGTGCCAGTAGCCATGTGGTGCATCTCCTTTGGGGCAGTGCCCGGAATCCGTACTGTACGGACCCCGCGTCGCCGCGATGATTGCCCCGCCAGCAAATGAACCGGAATTTTGGGAACCACAACTGCAACTTATTCGAGAGTAGCATGGCGCGATCGGCTGTGCACGGTTAATAACCGGGCGCCGCCCTGGCGTGTGAGAAACCTCATCGCGCGTCGCGCTAATTTCTCACTTCGCGAGCACAGATATTCAGCTTCCCCGGACAATACCGTTCGGCATGTCGCGCCGCGCACCACGGCCCGGCGACGGTCGGCGCTCCGCCTCGCGTGCCCCCGCGCGCACGGCCCGATCCGGCGCGCCTGGAGGCGGGCCTCCACGGGGCGGCCCGCGGGCGGCCGACGATCCGGTCGGCGTGGCGGGATGGAAACGCATCACGCCAGCGTTAGACAGATCTGTCTAGGGAAAATGAACAGACCGGTCTACTCAAGATGGGGACGGTGGCATGCCCGAGCAGCCCACCTCGCGGGACCGCGGCAACGTGGTCACCACGCCGGCGGCCGATGCCGGCCCGGTCGGCGCGGAGACAGGGGGCCCGGCCCCGCTCACCTCGGCAGCGCCCAAGCGGAGAGGGCGCGTCGCAGGCGGCGTACTGCCTCAGCGCGCGGCCTTCTACCTCCTGGCGTCGATCGTCGTGTCGTTCCTGGCGGGCTCAAGCGCCCCCACCCCGCTCTACGCGGTCTACCAGGCGGAGTGGGGCTTCAGCCCGGTGACCACCACGCTGGTGTTCGGCGTGTACGCGATCGCGGTCCTGGTCTCGCTGCTCACCCTGGGACGGCTGTCGGACCACCTGGGCCGCCGCCCGGTCCTGCTCGCGGCCCTCGCCGCACAGGCGGCCGCGATGGTGGTGTTCGCGACGGCCCACGGCGTGCCGGAACTGATGGTCGGCCGGGTGGTCCAGGGACTGTCCACCGGTGCCGCGCTGGGCGCGATCGGGGCCGGGATGCTGGACATCGACCGCCGCCGCGGGACCGTCGCCAACTCCTTCGCCCCCGGTCTCGGCACCGCCACCGGCTCTTTGGCGTCGGCGTTCCTCGTGCAGTACCTTCCCGCGCCGACACACCTGGTCTACCTGGCCCTGCTCGTCGTGATGGCCGTGCAGGCACTGGGCGTCGTCCTGATGCGGGAGACCCTCACACCCACCCCGGGCGCGCTCGCCACCCTGGTCCCGGACGTGAAGCTCCCGAGGACCGTGCGGCGCGCGGTGCTCAACGCCGCCCCGGTCCTGTTCGCGGTCTGGGCCCTCGCGGGCTTCTACGCCTCCCTGGGCCCGGCGCTCGTGCGGACCCTGACCCATTCCACGTCGGCCGTCTACGGCGGACTGGCCCTGTTCGTCCTGGCCGGGGTGGCCGCGGCCGCCACCCTCGTCCTGCGTACGGCACCCGCCCGCGGCGTCATGGTTGGCGGAATCATCAGCCTCGTCGTCGGCGTCGGCCTCACCCTGGTCTCGGTGCAGAACGGCTCGCCCGCCCTGTTCTTCACCGGTTCGGCCATCGCCGGCATCGGCTTCGGCAGCGGCTTCCAGGGCGGCATCCGCACCGTGATCCCGCTGACGGCCGCCCACGAACGTTCCGGAGTGCTGTCCCTGCTCTACGTGGTGTCCTATCTGGGGATGGGAGTGCCGTCGGTGATCGCCGGCTACCTCGTCGTCCACGCCGGTGGCCTGCTCGCCACCGCCCGCGAGTACGGCGCGGCCGTCATCGTCCTGGCACTGCTGGCCCTGCTCGGTCTGCTGACGGAACGGCGCAGCAGCCGTTCGCGACCCGTGATTGCCTAAAGTGAGCCTCGAGGCCCGGACGATGGCACGAACCAGCAGGGAGGCTGCGATGGTTGCCGACAGCACCAGGGCGCACGACGCGCGCGCCGAGGTCAAGGCTCCGGCACGCGAGCGTCTGCTGTCCGCCGCCAACGAGCTCTTCTACGCCGAGGGTGTGCAGAGCGTCGGGATCGACCGGATCATCGAACGCGCCGGGGTGGCCAAGGCCTCCCTCTACAACACGTTCGGCAGCAAGGACGAGCTGGTCCACGCGTACCTGAAGTCCCGGCACGCCGCCACCTCCGCCCGCCTCCTGGCCGCCCTCGAGCGCTTCGAGAACCCCCGCGACCGGCTGCTCGGCGTCTTCGACGCGCTGTCGGAATCCTTCAAGGGCCCCAGCTACCGCGGCTGCGCGTTCATCGCGGCGAGCGCGGAGGCCGAGCCGGGCAGCAGCACCGAACAGGCCTCCAACGACTACCGGGCATGGGTACGGAGCCTGTTCACCGACCTCGCCCGGCAAGCCGGCGTTCCCGACCCGGAGACCCTCGGCCGCCGTCTGCACCTGCTCTACGACGGGTGCGCGGTCTCGGTCCGCATGGACGGCGACCCCGGCGCCGCCGCCGCGGCCCGGGCCACAGCCGAGGTCCTCCTGGACGCCGCCCTGACCCCGGCGCCGCAGGCCGGCCACCGGGGCTGAGGCGTACAGCAGCGGTTCCTCGCCGTCCGCTACGAGGCGGACGTTCGCATCGCGGCTCGGTCGGAGTCGCTGCGCAGGACGCAGAATTCGTTGCCCTCAGGGTCGGCAAGGACCGCCCAGCCGGCGCCGTCGGGATTCCGGAGATCGGCGACCATGTTGGCACCGAGGCCCAGCAGCCGTTCCACCTCCTGCTCGCGCGAGGTCTCAGGGCGCAGACACAGATGGATCCGGTTCTTGACCTTCTTGGGCTCGGGCACCTGGTTGAAGTACAGCACCGGGCCCTCCGCGAGCATCACCTGAGTCTCGCGGTCACCCGGCTTGTCCTCGGGATGCAGCGGACGCCCGGTCACCCCGCTCCAGAACCGGGCCAACTCGTAGGCATCCGCGCAGTCAATCGCCACGTTCTGCAAGACCGAAACCATGCGCGCAAGCCTTCCCGACCCCCACCCCGGAACGCCACCGAGTTCTCAGGCGGACGGCCGCCGGCGGCGGCCAGGGGGCTGAGGACGTCGCGGCACGTACGGTCTGGGCCCGGTGGGCCTCGTCGTTTTCGGCGTTGACCGCCTCAGCACTCTTCCGCTGTCCGAACAGCGGCTCAGCGGTAGTCCTCGGGGTGGCCCTGCATCCAGCGGTTGATCCGGTCGCGCGTCGCCACGAGTTCGTCCTGGTGCGCCTTGAGGTTCTCGAAGGAGGTGTCCGCGCCGAGGAGGTCGCGCAGATCCGTCATCCAGGCGAGGGGCTCGCGGAAGTGGCCGGGGCCTTGGGGATCGGCCTTCATCGCGGCGTCGAGTTCGACGAGTTCGTCGTGCACCCGGGTCAGGAAGTACTCGCACTCGCCCCGGGACGTGGTGGCGGTGCAGCCGGAGTGGTAGGTGGCCTGCAAGGTGGCGAAGGCGTCGCGTACCTTCTCCACCGGTCCCGCCGGCTCGGCGTCCGAAGCAGACGCGGACGCGGACGCCGAAGCGGCCGCCGGCGCGGGGGTGCCGCCGGCTGCCCGGTCCGTGCCGGTGTCCGATGGGGCAGAGCACGACAGCAGCAGCGCGGCGAGCGGGAGGACGAGCAACGTGGCGCCGGGCAGGCGTCGTCCGGGTTCTTTGATCATGGCGGGTACGACGTACGCCGGGACCGTACGGTTCCCGACGGCATACGGGAAACCGCCGTGACTACTGCTGCAGGGCGTAGCGGAAGACGCGGGAGTCCCGTACCTCGAAGCCGAGCCGCTCGTACAGCCGGTTCGCCGCCTGCCGAGAGGGGCGCGAGGTGAGATCCACCGTGCGGGCTCCCGCCGCGTCGGCCAGGCGCACCGCCTCCTCGGTGAGGGCGGCCCCGACGCCGTAACCGCGGGCGGCCTCATCGACCACCACGTCCTCGATCCAGGCCCGCATCCCGGTCGGGAGGGGAAACAGGACCAGCGTGAGCGTCCCGACGACACGGCCGTCGACCCGCGCCACCAGCACCGTGTTCGCCTCTGCGGCCAGGAGCCGTCGGAGCGTCTCGTGGGTCAGCGGCGCGGCGCTGCGGGACAGTTGGGGCAGCAGGCGGGTGAACGCCTCGACCATCTCGTCGTCCGCCTCGCGGACGACCGCAACCTCAAGACTCATGATCCGGTTCCTATCCAGGCTGTCACGGCACCGGACGGCCTCGGCGACGCCCGGAGGTGCGGCCTCGTACGGCCACCGCACCAGTCTTCTCACGATCGGCCCGGGCGGCCATTCCTGCTCATCCAGACGTGGGCGGGGCTGTCGGTGCCACGATCGAGCCGTCCGGCCGCGGGACGGCCGGGCGATTCAGGGGGCCCCGGTCCCGGCGACCGGGTGCCGCCCGTGTGGTCCTGCTGCTTCCGCCTTCCCTGCGCTCAGCCGCCGTCCTCGTCGTCCCCGGTCATGTCGTACTCGTCCACGTCGAGCTCGGCGCCCGTGGCGCTGAGGAAGTCCAGGACGTCGCGGTCCAGATGCCAGCCGAACAGGTTGGGGGCATCCGCGTGATCGGGCTGGTCAGGGTCGGTGTCGTTGTGGTGGCGTACGACCTGGAGAACCGCTCCGCCGCCGTGGTCGGCCAGGCGGCTGGCGAGGTCGGCGATGCGGTCCGTATGGGGCTGGAGCCTGTCGAGAACGCGGGCGATCTGCTCGTCGACGCACAGGTTGGGTTCCCGGCAGACGGCCTTCCAGTAGTGGTTGACCGGAATCGCTCTCGGTGTGGTGCGTCTGCTGCCGCGAATGGACACGTCGTCAGGAGCGATGCCCAGGTGCGCGGTCATCTCATCTGCCGAGGTATGCCGGCTGAACAGCGCGAAATAGGCGTACTGGCCAAGAGGCATCCCGGGAGGACAGCCGCGCGGGAGGCGGGCCGAGCAGGATTATTCGGTGCCCGGGGCCGGGCGTCACACGCCGCGATCCCCCTTCCAGGAGTGAACGCATGCGCCCGGCACCACGGCGTCAGTCACCGTCGCGGTGGTACGCGGCGAGGAGGAAGGTCCAGATCTCGCTGATGGTGGGGAAGCAGGCGACGGCGTGCCGCAGCCGCTTGAGGGGGATCTCGCCCGCGACGGCGACGGTCGCGGAGTGCAGCAGTTCACTGACCCCGTGGCCGACGAAGGTCACCCCGAGCAGGACCTCGCGGTCGGTGTCGACGACCATCCGGGCGTGACCGCGGTAGCCGTCGGCGTAGAGGTTGGCGCCCTGCGCGGCGGTGAAGTCGAGGTCGACGACCTTGACGGGGAGACCGGCCGCCGCGGCCTGTGCTGCGGACAGGCCCACGGCGCCGGCTTCGGGGTCGGTGAAGAAGACCTGCGGTACGGCGTGCTGATCGGCCGTGGTGGCGTGGTCGCCCCACGGGGCGTCGTCCAGGGGACGGCCGGCGGCACGCGCGCCGATGGCGTCGCCGGCGGTGCGCCCCTGGTATTTGCCCTGGTGGGTGAGGAGGGCGCGGTGGTTGACGTCGCCGAGCGCGTACAGCCACTCGCCCGGGATCTCGCGGACCAGGCACGTGGTGTCGGCGTCCAGCCAGGACCCCGGGGTGAGGCCCACGGTGTCCAGACCGATGTCGTCGGTCAGCGGGGCGCGTCCGGTGGCGAACATGATCTCGTCCGCTTCCAGTTCACTGCCGTCGTCCAGGATGCAGGTGACCGGCCCGGTGGGGTCGGGGCGGCGCAGGGAGGTCACCCGGACGCCGATGCGGACCTGCGCGCCGGCGTCGGTCAACCCGGCTGCGACGAGCTCGCCGGCGAAAGGCTCCATCCGGGGGAGCAGAGGACGCCTGGCGAGGAGGGTGACCTGGGAGCCCAGGCCCTGCCAGAGGGTGGCCATCTCCACCCCGACCCCGCCACCGCCGACGACGATCAGGCGGCCGGGGACGGTGCTGGAGTCCGTGCCGTGCCGGTTGGTCCACGGCCGGGCTTCCCCGATGCCGTCGATGTCGGGCAGCACCGGGCGGCTGCCGGTGGCGATGGCGACCGCGTGCCGCGCCGCAAGGGTGTGGCGGGAGCCGTCCGCCGCGGTGACGGTCACCTTCCGCGGCCCGTCGAGCCGGCCGTGGCCGCGGAAGAGGTCGGCGCCGATGGACTTCACCCAGCGCGCCTGGCCGGTGTCGTCCCAGTCGGTGACGTAGTGGTCCCGGCGGGCGAACACCCTGCCGGTGTCCAGCGACCCGGTCACGGCCTGCCGGGCGCCGTCGACCCGCCGCGCGTCGGCGACGGCGATGACCGGGCGCAGCAGCGCCTTGCTGGGCACGCACGCCCAGTACGAGCACTCCCCGCCCACCAGTTCCCGTTCCACCACGGCCACCGAGAGTCCCGCGGCGCGGGCGTGTTCGGCTACGTTCTGCCCGACCGGGCCGGCTCCCAGCACGATCACGTCGTAGGTGCCGTGATCCTGGATCCCGGATGCTTCGGTCATTGCTGCCTCACTTCGTTTTCGGTGCTGATCCGCAGGTGGCATCGCGGAGCGTCCTACGACCGGACGCGCAGCGAATACAAGAAGACATCACGCATCATGCGGGCGCGCCACTGGATGAGAATGTCCCTCGTCGCGATCCCATGCCTTCCCTCCTGACGGCCGACCTGCCAATTGGGTGGCCACCGTCCCGACGCCACGTGCAGTACGGCCGCCTTGCGGGCGGAAGAGCATCGGGCCTACGGGCCCAGTGTCGCAGCACCGGTCCGCCGCTGTGCGGATGCCTGGGGAGAATTCCATTCGATTTACTTGTGGCCGGGTTTCACCATCCGAATGGCACGCACATCGCAGTTCGCGGCCCGGACGCGACGCCGACGGACCGGCAGAGCATCCCTGTGCCGTCCACAGTGGCGAACGACTGCTCGACCGGGCTCTGCCGGATGGCGCGGAGCCACCGATCGGCTTGAGATCTCCCTTGTGTGGACACTTTTTGAGCGAAGGCGAAGAATGGGCGATGGAAATCCGATGAATTGGGCGGCATCGCGGATGGCGGGATGAGCGCCGGAAATCGCAGATCGGAGAGGAGGACGGAATGACAACGGATCCCATGAAGGGCGAGCAGGCATCGCTGGTTCTGGTCCACGCGGCCTGGGCGGACGGGTCCAGTTGGTCCCGGGTGATCACAGCGCTGCGGGCGAAGGGAGTGCAATGCCACGCCGCGCAGTTGTCGTTGACTTCCGTCGAGGACGATGTGGCCGCGGTGGAGAGGACGATCGAGCGGGTGGCGGCCGGCCCTGTGGCCCTGGTGGGCCACGCGTACTCGAGCGCTGTCATCAGTTCTGTGCGAAGCGAACAGGTGACGGGGCTGGTGCACGTGACCGGTCTGACACCGGCCGAGAAGGAGACCGTCGCCGACGTCTTCCACCGGGCGGCGCCTGACCCCAGGGCTCCCGCGCTCGAACCCGACGCGCACGGCTATGTGTGGCTTCCCGACACCGCGTTCGCGGAGGTCTTCGCTCAGGACGCCTCGCCGGAGGACCAGGCGGTACTGGCTGCCGTGCAACGGCCGATCGCAGCAGTGTGCATCGGCACGCCACTGGGACGCCCGCTGTGGGCCGACCTGCCGAGTTGGTACGTCGTGGCGGAGAAGGACCGCATGATCTCGCCCGGGACGCAGCGGTTCCTGGCCGAGCGGATGAACGCCCACGTGCGGTCCCTCCCCAGCGGACACGTACCGATGGTGACCGCGGCCGCATCCTTGGCGGCCCTGCTGCACGAGGCGGCTTGCCAACTGCGTTGACCATCAACGGCGTCCGGGCCCCGGATGCCGGCGCACCGGGCGCTCACGCCCTCCCTCGTCCGGGGCCGTGACGCAGGCCACGGTCAACGCAGGACCTGCGCGGCCCACTTGGCGTCTGGCTGGTGTGAGACCACGCAGGAAAGCACTGGACGAGCTCGACGAGGAACGCCTCCTCCGTCTGGTGGCCAAAGGCGACCGCGGGGCGTCCGACCCACCGGCCGCACTCCCTGCGAATGCCGCAGCGGCACGCCACACCGCCAGGCAGGTCTCCTGCGGGACTTCGGCGACGATCTGCTCGTCCGCGCACTTGTGGCGGAGACCGGCGGTACGGTCACGGCCTGGCGCTCGACCTGAGCCGGCCGGCCGACATCGCCGCCGCGCTCGAGCCGGTGCGGCACGTGGACCGGGTGGCTCTGGTCGGCATGGTCCGCGACATGAACACGGCCCGCACCTATGACGTCGCCACGGCGACGACGCTGGCCACGACGAAGATCGTCGGCTACACGACCGTGGTCGCCTCGCTGTATCCGCGGATGTCCGCGGACGCCTCGGTACTGTTGTTCGGTGGCATGGCCAAGGACTTCCCGTACCCGGGTTCGACCACGCTGACGGCGGTCAATGCCGCCGTGCAGGGTCTGGTGCGTACGCTGAGCGTCGAACTGGCACCGGTGCGGGTGAACTCGCTGCACCCGTGGGCCATCGCGGACAGCCCGTTCGTCGCGGGCAACGAACAATTGCAGGACTCCGCCCGGAAGATGACGCTCACCGGACGGCTCGCCACCATGGCGGACATCGTCGACGGTTGCCTTTTCCTTCTCGAGAACCCGATGGCCAACGCCATTGATCTCACCTTGAACGGTGGTATCGCCTGACGCCATAGGCCGCACCGCTGTGCGGTCGGTGATGCGCCGGCGGCGAGCAGCCCCGGGACCGTTCGGAGCGGCCCGGGGCGTGCCGTCGGGCTGGTGAATTGCCGTGGAAGTTTCGCCGACGTTCTGCCGAACCGGCCGGTGCTGGACGGCGTTTCTTTGATGCAGGTCACATGGCCGGGCTTCTGGACCGAGGTACTGTTAGTTGACCGTTAAACCAGTTCTGATGGGTGTGCTTGTCGATGACCGAGAATCGTCCGAACTCGTCTTCCGAGACCGCGAATGCCGGTGTCCTGATGCAGATGCTCAGCGGCTACTGGGTGACTCAGATCGTCCGGGCCGCAGTCGAGCTTTCCCTTCCGGACCATCTGGCTGATGGGCCCCTTGCCGCAGAGGACATAGCCGAGCGCGAGGCCAGCGATCCCGCGACCACCTACCGGCTGCTGCGTGCTTGCGCTTCCCTCGGCCTGGTGGCCTACGAGGGCGAGCGCCGGTTCTCCGGTACGCCCCTGAGCCGGCTGCTCCGTAGCGGGGTGCCGAACACCCTGCGGGAGGTGGCCCTCACGTGGGGCGGTCCCTCCCACTGGCGTGCCTGGGAGCGGTTCCCGGAGGCCGTCCGCAAGGGCGGCACCCAGATCGAAAGCGCGCTCGGCACGGACTTCTTCACCTACCTCGGCGACAACCCTGCCGAGGCGGAACTCTTCTCGGTCGCCATGTCCGGCATGGCGGAACGGCTGAACGGCGACCTCACCGAGGCGCTCGACACCACCGGCGCCACGGTCGCGGTCGATGTCGGCGGTGGCACGGGGGCGCTCGTGCAGGGGCTCCTGCTGGCGAACCCGGACCTCCGAGGGCAGAGCCTGGACCTGCCCCACGCCGCTGCCGGGGCGCAGGCGGCAGCCGAGAAGCGGGGGGTGGGTAACCGGTTCACCGCGGTCACCGGAGACTTCTTCGAGTCCGTCCCGCCGGCCGACCTGTACCTGCTCAAGATGGTTCTGCACGACTGGAACGACGCCGACTGCGTCAAGATCCTCGAGAACTGCCGTGCTTCCGCACGGCCGGGCGCGCGGGCCGTGGTGGTGGAGAACGTGATCGGGGAGATCGGAGCGCCCGGCTTCGAGCCCCTTGCGGACATGCACATGCTCGCGATGCTGTCGGGGCAGGAGCGTGACCTCCCCGAGTTCGACGCGCTCTTCGCCGCATCCGGGTGGCGGCGCACCGCCGTCACCCCGACGGGATTCCAGTTCAAGATCATCGAGCTGGAGGCGGTCTGAGACTCCGGAACTCCCGCCTCCCGCGCCAGACGACGGGAACCAGCCGACCGGCCCCCACCGCTCCCTGCGGTGGGGGCCGGAGGCATGAGCCGTGAAACCGGCCTCCTACTCGGTGCGCAGGGCCGTGGCGGAACGGGCCCTGGCGGCCCAGCCGGCGGGCAGCAGCGCGCCCAGGGTGGCGATGAGCAGGCCGCCGAGCGCGAGCGGCAGCAGTTCGGCCCCGTGGTAGACGGCGATGACGGAACCGGGCAGGCGCAGCCCCACGCTGTCGCCCATCGCGGGGATGACCCAGCCGTGCAGGGCCACGCCCAGCGGAACGCCCAGGACGCCCGCGACCAGTCCGGTCACGACGACCGAGGTGATGACCATCGCGACGGTCTGACGGGGGGTCATGCCGAGCGCCTTGTGGACACCGAGCTCCCGGACGCGCTCGCGGGTGTCGAGCAGTACCCCGTTGAGCACGCCGAGCGCGGCGACGGCGACGAGCATCAGCGTGAGGACCACGGACAGCGCGTTGAGCGTGACGACCATGTCGCTGCCCGAGTCGAGCCCGCCGGCCCGGGCGGTGACCCCCAGCGGTCCCAGGTGCTTGTTCAGCGCCTTGACGTAGCCGGTCACGTCCGTGCCCGGCGCGACCGCGATGTGATGGCTCGTCTCCGTCAGGCCGGGACGCGCGGACGCCAGGGTCGAGGTGTCGGTGAAGACCTGCATGCCGCCCTTGCGGGTGTCCAGGACCTCACCGACGATCCTGACCGTGACCGGCTCGGCCAGGCCGTCCAGGGTGACGGTGTCGCCGGTGCGGGTGCCGGTGGCGGTCAGGAACGGGGTCGGGACCACGGCCTCGCCGGGCCCGTCGATCCATCGGCCCGAGACCATCGTGTAGCCGCCCCAGGAGGCGTCGCCGGTGAAGGCGATCACGTCGACGGTGCCCGTCAGGCCGGACACGGTCGCCCGTACCGTCGCGGCGCTGTAGTACCTCCCGGTTCCCACGGCGGTCCCGATGGCCCGCACGACCGCGGGGGGATCGGCCGAGGGCCGGGCGGGCCGCTTCCCAGGGACGGGGCCTTGAGGCCCGAAGTCCGGCAAGGGCGCGGGTACGACGACATCGGCGGCGTCGTGTGCCCTGGCTTTCATCACCTGGCCGAGCGAGGCGCTCATCCCCACGGTGAATGTGACGGCGACGGCGCCGAACAGGATCGCCGTGCCCATGGCCAGCGCGCGGGCGGGCCGCACGAAGGGCCGGACCAGGCCCAGGGCCACCGGCTGCGGCAACGGCAGCCGTCCCGCCAGACGTGCCGCCCACCGGCCGCGCCCTGCCGAACCGGTACGCCCCACCTCGAGCGCGTCGACCGTACGCAGCCGGCCGGCCCGCCAGGCACTCGCCCACGCGGTGGCCGCCACCAGGACGAGCACCCCGGCGATCACCGCCAGGTCGACCCAGGGCGCGACGGCCAGGGACGCGGTGCCGTACACCTCCCCGGTCTCGGCCAGCACGGGGACGGCGAGCAGGTGGCCGGCGAGGACACCGAGGGCCGTGCCGACGGCGGCCGGGATCAGCGCCTGCCCCACGTAGGCCCGTACGACCTGGGCCGGGGTGAAGCCGAGGGCCTTGAGGATGCCGATGCGGCGCGTCCCCATGCCGACGGCCGACGCGACGACGTTGCCGACGATGAGCACCGACATGACCAGGCCCAGGGCGCCGAACGCGACGAGGAACGGGACGTAGAGGGCGGTGTCGCGCTCGACGGTCTTCTTGGCGGTGAGCCATGACTGTTCGCCGACGGCCGATCCCGGCGGCAGGGCTCCCGTCACGGCCTTGCCGCCCGCGGTGATCTGCGCGGCGGTGCCCGCGTCGGTGAAGCGGTACAGCATCTGGTAGCCGCCACTGCCGGGCGCGGTGAGCGCCGGCATCTGGGACGGAACCACCCAGGCGTCGGCGGTCTGGGTGACCGAACGGGCCACACCGACGACCGTCAGCGCCAGGCCGCCGGACAGATCGGGGAAGGTGATCTTCATGCCCATGGTCGGGACGAGGGAGGAGTCGGCGGACAGCACGATCTCGCCGTCGCGCGTGGGCCACCGCCCGTCGAGCAGCGACACCTCGTCCACGTCACGGCCGGCATCGCCCCGGCCGACCACGGTCATCGGCCACCCGGGGCCCGCCCCGTCGGACCGCGGGGTGACCGTCGCCGTACGGAACGGCCCGGCCGCACCGCTCACCCCTTCGGCGTCCCTGGACGCCGACAATTGCCCGGCGTTCACCTTGCCCGCGTCGAACCGCACGGACAGGTGCGCGCCGTGCTGCCTGGCGAAGGCGTCCTCGAAGGGCGCGCCGGACACCACGAGCAGCGATCCGCCGAGGACGGAGGCCGCCACCGCCATCATCGTGGCGAGCCCGATCACCAGGGTCTGCACCCTGCGGCGTCTCACCCCCGAGCGCACCACCGCACCGAGCGCGCTCATCGGACGGCCTCCGGGGCCACGGCCTGCGATCGGACGTCCTCGGTGATCCGGCCGTCGGCGATCCGGACCGTACGGCCTGTGCAGGACCGGGCCAACGCCAGGTCGTGGGTGACCACGACGATGGTCTGGCCCTCGGCGTTGAGGCCGGCGAGCAGCCTGCTGACGTCCTGTCCGGCCGCCGTGTCCAGGGCTCCGGTCGGCTCGTCGGCCAGGAGCAGCGCCGGCCGGTTCATCAACGCCCGGGCCACCGCGACGCGCTGCCGTTCACCGCCGGACAGCCGCCCCGGGTAGGCGCGGGCGTGCCGGTCGATGCCGAGCAGTTGCAGGAGTTCCGCCGCGCGGCGGTCCGCCGCGCCACGTGCCATGCCCGCCAGGCGCGCCGGCAGGACGACGTTGTCGGTGACGGTCAGATCGTCGAGCAGGTTGAAGAACTGGAAGATCATGCCGATCTTCGACCGCCGGAACAGCGCCGATCCGGCCTCGCCCAGCTGGTCCACCCGCACCCCGTCCACGGTGACGGTCCCCGTGTCGGGCCGGTCCAGGCCCGCGATCAGATTGAGCAGCGTGGACTTGCCGCTGCCGGAGGGGCCGAGGATCGCGACGGCCTCGCCGGGCCGCACGGTCAGCGCCGCCTCGTGCAGGGCGGGCGGGCCGTCGTCGTATCGGCGGCTCACCTCGCGCAGTTCGATCACCGGCACGGTCATGAAGGGCTCCTCGGGTCGGGGCGGTCGGCTGCGTGAACGCTAGGAGCGGGCCCGGCCCGCACGCGTCGCCCACCCGGACCCATTGCGGTACCGCGCTGGGACGATCCCCGGAAACGTCATCCCTGCGATGTAGGCGGGTGATGTACCGGGGGCGCCGGGAATGACCACCGGGACGGACTCCGCGGGTCCGCGCGGCCGCGACAATGAACCGGTGATGGACGCAACTACGACGCGGGAGCGGCTGCGGGAGGCCGCCCGCCGCACGGTCCGCGACGCCAGGCTCCCGAGCGGTCCACCGCTGCGGCCCACACGGCGCGCCTGCTACTTCGACCTGCTGCTGACCCTGGTCATCGGGGTCTCCACCGTCTACTACGGCATCGACAACGCCGACAACGTCGTGACGCGGGAGATCGCACCCGGCGTGGTGCGGGTCGTACCGCGCCCGTCCGGCCCCGGCGGCATGGCCTTCATGGTGACCCTCGCGGCCGTCGCCTCGGGTGCCCTGGCCCTGCGCCGCCGCTACCCGCTCGCCGTGCTGTGCGTCGTGACGGCCGCGACCCTGGCGACACCGCAGAGCGTCCTGCGGCTGACCTTCTACGCGTTCGTCATCGCCGTCTACAGCGCAGCCGTGTTCAGCCCGTACCGGGTGGCGACCCTGGCGGCGCTGCCGGTGTCGGTCGTCCTGGTCGGCACGTCGGGGAACTCGGTGACCCCGATCGTCCCCAACGAGTACATCGCCCTGCTGATCCTGGTCCCGATGGCCGTGGCCGCCGTCGGACTGCGCACCTGGAAGCTCCGCACCGACGAGGGCCGCACCCGGCTCTCCGCGCTGGAACGCGAGCAGGGCGAGGCGCTGCGCCGGGCCGTCGAGCACGAGCGGGCCAGGATCGCCCGCGAACTGCACGACGTCGTCACGCACAACGTCAGCGTGATGATCATCCAGGCGGGCGCCGCCCGCAAGATCATGGAAACCTCACCCGAACAGGCCGGCGAGGCACTGCTCGCCGTCGAGGCGGGCGGCCGGGCGGCCATGACCGAACTGCGCCACGTCATGGGACTGCTCACCATGGCCGAGCAGGGCGAGGAGACGGACGGAGCCGCGGACCTGGACCTGGCCGGCACCTCGGCGGAGTTGGCCCCGCAACCTGGCCTGGACCAGCTGGAATCGCTGGTCGGACGGGTCCGCGACACCGGACTGCCCGTCGACCTGACCGTCACCGGCCCGCCCCGCCCCCTCCCGCCCGGCCTCGAACTCGCCGCCTACCGCGTGGTCCAGGAAGCCCTGACCAACACCGTGAAGCACGCCTTTGGCGCCACCGCCGCCGTGACCGTCGAATACGGCCCGGACCGGCTCCGGGTGGAAGTCACCGACACCGGCGGACACCCGGGCGCGGGCGCGCCCACCGGAAACGGCCGGGGCCTGATCGGCCTGCGCGAGCGCCTCGCCGTCCACGACGGAACCCTGACCACCGGCCGGCGCATGACCGGCGGCTACCGTGTGGAGGCCCTGATCCCCTTGGAGACGCCGTGACCGAGCCGCTGCGTGTGCTCCTCGCCGACGACCAGACCCTGGTCCGTACCGGGTTCCGGATGATCCTCGGCGCCGACGGCATCGACGTCGTGGCGGAAGCGACCAACGGCGCCGAAGCCGTCGAAGCGGTCCGCCGCACGCGGCCCGACGTCGTCCTCATGGACATCCGGATGCCCGAGATGGACGGCCTGGAGGCCACCCGCCGCATCCTCACCGGCGCCCCCACCGCACCCCGCGTCATCATCCTGACCACGTTCGACCTCGACCGGTACGTCTACGCGGCACTGTCCGCCGGCGCCAGCGGCTTCCTCCTCAAGGACGTCACCCCCGAGCATCTGACCGCGGCCGTCCGCACGGTCCGCAACGGCGACGCCCTCCTCGCGCCCGCCATCACCCGCCGCCTCGTGCAGCGCTTCACCCAGCGCGGCAGCGACACCGCCGCCCTCCACCGCGACCTCGCCTCGCTCACCCCCCGCGAACTGGAGGTCCTCGGCCTGCTGGCCCGCGGACTCAGCAACACCGAACTCGCCAGCCGCCTCCACCTGGCCGAGGCGACCGTCAAGACCCACGTCGCCCGCATCCTCGCCAAACTCGGACTCCGCGACCGCGTCCAAGCCGTCATCGTCGCCTACGAGACAGGGCTGGTCAGCGCCGGTGGACGTGAGGCCGGCCAGCAGTCCGACGAGCAGACGTAGCCCGGATCCGGGAGGGGGGACCGCCGGCCCGGCGCCGCGCCGCTTCTTGACGCCCGGTCGAGCCACGGCCGCAGCGCTCGGCTTCGGTGATGCCGCCTTTCACGACGGTTGAACGGCCTTACCCTGGACCGGTGTTCTCACCCGAAGGCCCCTCCCTGCGTGAGCTGGCCGTGCAGGCCCTGTCGTCCGTCGAGCGCGGCTACGACCTGCTCGCCCCGAGGTTCGACCACACGCCGTTCCGCACCTCGGACCGTATCCTCGACGCGACCGCCGCCGCCCTGAGTCCCTTCGGCCCTTTCGGTGACGGGCTGGACGTGTGCTGCGGCACGGGAGCGGGCCTGCGCGTCCTGCAACCGCTGTGCCGGGGCCGGGTCGCGGGCGTGGACTTCAGCGCCGGCATGCTCGCGCAGGCGCGCCGTGCCCACCCGGACGCGGAGTGGATACGCGCGGACGCACGGAAGCCACCCTTCGCCGCGGAGTTCGACCTGGCCGTCAGCTTCGGCGCCTTCGGGCACTTCCTGGCCGCCGAGCGGCCGGCCCTGTTCGCCGGGGTGCACCGCGCCCTCCGGCCCGGCGGGCTCTTCGCCTTCCCCGTTTTCGCACCGCCGCGCATCGCCTCCCGGCGTTACTGGATACCCGCCGGCTTCGACGCGGCGATGCGGATACGGAACGCGGTCTGGCGGCCGACCTTCGTCATGTACTACCGCACCTTCCCGCTCCGCGCGGTGCGCGCCGAACTGACCGCGGCGGGCTTCACCGTACGCACGACCGCGGTACCCGACTTCGGTCACCGCCCGGACGGTGCCCCGTACGCGCGCCTGGTCCTGGCCCGCAAAGCGTGACGGCGGGCCGGGACCCCGTCAGGCAGGCCCCTCACTCAACCGAGGTGCGTGAAGAGGGCGATGCCGCCACGCCGTTGGCCAGCGCCGCTCGGATGATGCGGATGGCCTCGTCGGTGTCGATGCCCACGGCGGCGATGACGGCGGCGTACTCGGCGGCGGCGTGGCGTGCCCGCTCGCGTCCCTGCTCGCCGGCTGCGGTGACGAACGAGCCCGCCCGTCCGCGGGTCTCGATCAGCCCCGCCTCCTCCAGCGCCCGGTAGGCCCGGCCGACGGTGTTGACGGCCAGGCCGAGGTCCGCGGCCAGTCGGCGGATGGTCGGCAGCTGGGTGCCCACGGCCAGTGTGCGGGACTGGATCTGCCGGGCGAGCTGGGCGCGGAGCTGCTCGAACGGCGGGACGGGCGAGGCCGAGTCGATGACGATCATCGGCTCACCGGGCGCTCGTGACGTGCCGCGCCACCGTGCCGCTCTGCGCGGTCCGCTTGGTGATCAGGGCGAGCGTGACGGTGCTCAGTGCGACGAAGACGAGCCAGGCGGTGCTCCACCAGCCCAGCGCGGTATCGAACACCGACACGATCGGCAGCAGCCACACCACGGTTGGCGTGGCGACCTCGCGGGCGTCCTCGACCCGCATGATGACGTCGGCGGTCAGCGAGACCTCGTCGTCGGCCACGACCGGGTGCGTCAGGATGTGGCGCAGCTGGACAGCCGTACCGACCGCGACCCCGCACAGTCCGATCAGGAGGACGAGGCCCGCGTACCGCGCGGTGGAGTCCCGCACGGTCAGGGCGACGACCGCCGGCACCAACGCTCCCGCGAACGTGGCAACCGCGAATGCCGCACGCGGCCGGCCGAGCACGGTGCGCCAGCCGAGCCGGACCGGGTGGGCCGCCCGGCGCGGCAACGTCGCGCCGGCCCGCCGGTCGACCCGCCGCACCCACCAGTCCAGCAGCGACTGGGCCAGCACCAACCCCACGACCACCGCCGTCAGGACCGGCAACGACGATTCCCGGTACGACCCGGAGCCGTCAACCGAGCCGCCCCGCCGGTCGGTCGTGTAGACAAGGGCGACCGCGATGATGAACACCGCCAGCAGGACCTGAGCGGCCAGCCGGGCACCGCGCCGGACCGCCAGACGCGTGGCCAACAGCGGCGTCGGCCGGACGTCGACCAGGCCGTGCCGGGCCAACCACACGCCGGCCTGCTCGACATCCGCCGGACGCACGGACTGCTCGGCCATCCAGCCACCCCCCTTCGTCATGAGCCCTCTGTGTCTCAAGCCTTGTCTCAACATCGTGCGTCAATCCTTGCGACAAGTCAACGAGAGGGAGGGGTGCGCAAGGCGGCTCACGGTGGTGACCCGCCGGCCTCGGTGGGTTCGGTGGGTTCAGTGGGTTCGGTGCAGCGTGAGCCAAGGCGGCACCGGCTCAACAGCAGTGGACCTTCGCCACGGCCTGGCGGAAGTCCCCGGTCACGAACGCACCGACCGGGATCGTGAAGTACAGCGTTCCCGCGTCCCCCCAGCCCCACCCGAGGTCCGCGTCCTCCACCAGTTGAAGCAGATGGACCGCGGGGCCATCGTCCTCGCGGGAGGTCACCGTGACCGTGTACGAAGTGTCCGGCCAACCGAAGGCGCAGTGGCTGCCGGCGGTGTTCCCGTCGAGATCTCCCATCTCGCTGAGAATGAGCGATGCCGCCCCCCAGTGCTGTTGCCTGTCGAACCCGACGTCATCGTCCTCGACATCCCAGCAGTCCGGCAGCATGGTGAGCTCAGCCGCGTGCACGGGTACGGCTGGATAGCTTCTCGCCGGCACAGGTGCCTGCGTCTCGACCGCGCGTGCCGGATCGGCGGGAATCACGCGGTACGCCTCGGGTCCGGACGCATCCAGTCTTCGGTACTCCTCGTACGGCACGTCCGGATCGAGGTAGAAGAAGTTGAGCAGCCCGGGCCGTAGGGGCAGTTCGTCACCCAGCCACGCAGCAAGGGCATCGGTGTCCAGCACGGCGTGCAGGGACAGCGGAACCCCGCTTTGTTCCGGCCAGGAGGTGCCCGGTTCGAGCAGGGCGGCGCCGCCGAGGCGGCATTGACCGGTGGCCTGGAGATCGTCGGTCGGCCGGACCAACTGGAAGCCACGGCGGGCCATGGCGGCGAACTGCGGGCCGGCCGTCTCGCCGAGCCGTTCGATGCAGACACGGTTCACGTCGGCGGAGTCATCGAACCACATGCCCCGATCTCCTCAACGTCCGTTCGACGCCCTGCACCGCAGAAGTACGGCAGCTGTGGTGACCATAGCCGAACGACGAAGAACCCCGCCTCAGGTCGACGAGCTGAACCCTGGCACCCGTCAGCCGCCTGACGGCCTCCGGCCAAGCGTCAGTCAGCGGGCCCAAGCGCAGTGCTGCTCGCGAGACTTCGTGCCGGCGGTATGACGCTGCGGTTCCATGCGACCGGTCCTTCGACACGTTCCACGGCACCAGTCAAGCGCGTCGCACAACCTGCCGCAGTCGAATGAGTGTCGAAACGGCAGCAACGCAGTCGGGCAGCGAGATGGGGGCGCGGATCTCGCCCGTGGCGAAGGACCTGGATTCGGATGACGTGTACAGGACGGCCCCGCCCCGCTACGCTCTGACCCGTCGTCGGCCGAAGTCCTCACGCCCCGCCGCACGCCGCGCCGTTGTGTCGCCCTCGCGGCCCCTGGCGCGCACGTGCCGTACGAATTCTGTTTGCCTTCCGTACGTCTTCCCCGTGTCTGATGACGTACGGTCGTGAAAGCGGCGGCTGCGATGCCGTTCGTCCACTACCGTCTCGCTCTGGGTTGCACGCCCGGCGTTTCCGGGCTGACAACGTTGTCTTCTGGTGAGGCCGAACCGTGCGTGCGTATTGCGACGCTGGAGAGGTTACGTGTCCATCAGATCCCATCCCCCCTTGCCCCGCGCGGTCCTTCCGGGAACCGCGAGCGGGCGTCGCCGGCCACTGCGCGCGACGGTCGCCGCGCTGCTCACCGGGGCGCTCGGCCTCGGCGCGCTGGCGGGTGGCGGCGCGGCCGCCGCCGTGCCCGTCGCCACCACGTCCACGGGGTCCGGCGGGACGTCAGGCGGGACGGACTACACGAAGCTCGTCGACCCGTTCGTGTCGACCGCCGGCGACGACGGCAACGACCTGCCGGGCGCGCAGGCGCCCCACAGCCTGGCCAAGGTCAACCCGCTGACCACGCCGAACCGGAACCACACCGGGTACGACTACAACGAGGACCACATCGCCGGGTTCACCGCGACGAACCTCGACGGCGTCGGCGGCTCCGGAGGCGGTGGCGACCTGCTCGTCGTCCCGACCTCCGTGCAGTACGACAGCCGCCCCGCCGCCGGCACGTACGCCCACGCGTACAGCCACGACGACGAGAGCGCGACGCCCGGCTCGTACCAGGTGGGCCTCGGGGCCATCTCCGGAACCGCGTCGTCGGTGAAGCAGGACCCGGGCAGCATCAAGGCCGAGATGACCGCGACGACGCGCACGGCGCTGCAGCGGTACAGCTTCCCCGCCGGGTCGAACCCCGAGCTCGTCCTCGACCTCGCGAACAACTTCACCAGCCGCACCCGCTCGACGATGAAGGCGACGACGCTCCCGAACGGGACCACGTCGATCACCGGGCTCATCGCGGGTTCGTTCAACGGCGCCTCGTACAAGCTGTACTACGCCGCCACCACGAACGTCGCCGTGACCTCCCTGAAGAGCTGGGGCAACGACGGCAAGCTGAGCGACGCGACCACGCAGGACGGGTCCGACACCGGCGCCGTCCTCGGGTTCGACAAGGCCGCGGGCGACGACATCGAGCTGCGCATCACGCTGTCGCCGATCAGCGCCGAGCAGGCCACGACCGACCAGCACAACGAGGTGGGCGACCTCACCTTCGACCAGGCGCGCGCGCGGACGAAGGCGGACTGGAACGAGGCGCTCGGTGCCGTCGACGTGCGCTCCTCGGTGAAGTCCGACCCCGGGTCGACGCTCACCAAGGAGTTCTACACGCACCTGTACCGCATGTACGCGCTGCCGGTGAACGCCACCAGCACCAGCGGGACGTACCGCGGCGCGGACGGTGCGGTGCACAAGGCGAACGGCTTCACGTACTACGACGGCTGGTCCACCTGGGACGACTTCCGCAAGTACTCCGTCGAGTCCTACATCGACCCGGCCACGTACCGGGACATGATCCAGTCGCTGATCGTGCTCTTCGCCGACCAGCGCACCTCCGGCAAGAGCCTCGGCAGCCTCACCCACTCGGTCCCGACCGTGCGCTGGGAGCGCTCGGCCGTGCTGGTCGCCGACGCGCTGTCGAAGGGCTACAAGAACTTCGACCGGCTCGACGAGGCGTACCCGGCGCTGCTGTCGTACTCCGGGTTCTACACGGGCGCGCAGCTGCGGCAGGGGTACGTCACCGGTGACCCCGGTACGACCGTGCAGCGCGGCTACGACCAGTGGGCGCTGTCCGTCGTCGCCGACGCGCTCGGCAAGAAGGACGACGCGAAGAAGCTGCGCACCCAGTCGACGATGGCGATCGACAACCTCGTGAAGTCCGGCGCCTGGACCGCGGCCGACGGCACCAAGGTCGGTCTGCTCACCCCGCGCGCCGCGAACGGCGACTGGCAGAGCGCCGACTACGAGAAGTTCGAGGCGGCCGGCCTCTACCAGGGCACGCTCTGGCAGTACCACTGGTACGACGCCTACGACATGGGCGGCCTCATCGAGGCCATGGGCGGCGACAAGGCCGGCAAGGCCGCGGTCAAGCACATGTTCGGCGAGGACTCGACCGTCGACGACGGCTCGACCATGCTGCACTCCAACGCGAACGAGATCGACCTCCAGGCCCCCTACCTCTTCAACTACGTCGGCGAGCCGAGCCTGACGCAGAAGTGGGTGCGCGCCATCTACACCGGCGAGACCTGGAACCGCTACATCGCGACGGGCTCCACGAACGAGGCCCCCAGCTCCGGCGGCCAGTTCACCCCGCCGGTCAAGACCCAGGTCTACAAGCTCTCCCCGAACGGCTTCCTGCCGACCATGGACAACGACGCCGGCACCATGTCGACCATGTTCGTCGGCGCGGCGCTCGGCCTGTTCCCGGTGACCGCCGGATCCAGCCAGTTCCAGATCGGCAGCCCGTTCTTCGACTCGACGACGATCAGCTATGCCAACGGCTCCCGGTTCACGGTGAAGGCCGACGGCGTGTCGCCGAGCAACTACTACGTGCAGAGCGCGACACTCAACGGCAAGCGGTTCGACAACACGTGGCTCGACTACTCCCAGATCATCTCCGGCGGAACCCTGGACTTCACCATGGGGTCCAAGCCCTCCCAGTGGGGCGCCCACACGGAGCCCGCGTACTCACTGAACACCGACGGGGGCGACACGGGTGACGGCGACACGGGCACGGACAAGGGCGACACCGTCCTCTCCGCCCACCCGGGCACCGTCGACACCGACGAGGACGGCACCCTCCACGACAGCGTGAAGCTCACCCTTTCCGGACCGGCGTCCTTCGACGCCCGCAAGGGGACCAGCCTCACCAAGACCGGAGCGGCGAGCGTGACCGGCCTGCCGGACGGCGTCACGGCGGACCTCCGCGTCAGTGACAAGCGGACGGCGACGCTGTCCCTCACCGGCACCACGAAGGTCGACGCGCGCTTCGGCATCACCTTCCGGGACGCGGCCTTCGCGCACGGCGTGCGGGCCTCGACGGTGACCGGCACCGGGATATCCCCGACCGACCCGCTCCTCGTCTCCGCCGCCGCGGTGCAGCGCAAGGCCCTGGGCGCACTCGTCGACCAGGCGTCCGTGGTGCGCAGCGCCAACTACTCCGACGGCTCCTGGAACCTGTTCCGGTCGGCCCTCGAACGCGCGCGGACCGTCCTCGCGGACACCGCCTCCGCGACGGGCACGATCATGGCCGCGCAGGACGCGCTGCAGACCGCCATCGACGCCCTGACCATCGACGAGGGCGGCTACGCCGTCCTGCAGGCCGAGAGCCCCGACCAGAAGGAGGGCCCCAGCCTCGTCAGTGAGCGGAACAACTCCGACGGCAACCTCGGTGGCGTCACCGAGGGGTCGTGGGAGCGGTTCACCAGGCTGGACTTCGGCGGGGTCGCCCCGCGGACCATCTCGGTCCGCTACGCGAACTCGCAGGCGACGAACGCGAAGCCGAGCAGCGTGGACGTCCACGCCGGCGCCGCCGACGGCCCGATCGTGGCCACCGTCCCGCTCCCCGGCACCGGCGGCTGGCAGTACTACTCCACGGTGCAGGCGGCCGTCACCGACGCCGACGCCCTGCTGGACGCGAAGAGCGCGACGTTCGTGTTCCACGCCCCGTCGGGCCAGCAGTGGGTGTCGAACTTCGACTGGTACCAGTTCTCGCCGTACGAGGTCTCGACGTCCCCCACCACCACGCTCGCCACGCTGACCGCGGTCAACAGCACCGCGACCGGCAACGGTTCGCTGCCGCTCAACCTCGGCAACGGCATCTTCGAGAACGTGACGAACGGCGCGTGGGCGCAGTGGAAGGACACGAACCTCCAGAGCGGCGCCGACACCGTCACCGTCCGCTACGACAAGCCCCAGTCGCGGGCCGCGTCGGACTCGCACATCGAGCTGCACCTCGGCTCGAAGGACGGCGCGAAGAGCGTCGACATCCCGCTCGACTACAGCGGATCGGGCTGGGGAACCATCGCCACCACGAGCGTGCACCTCGACCCGAGCGTCTTCACCGGCGTCCAGGACGTGTACGCGGCGTTCGTCTCCAGCACGCAGACGGCCTCCCAGCCCTACGTGGGCAACGTCTACTCGCTGGCCCTGACGCAGACCGCCGACGCCCCCGTGGGCTTCGACGCCACCGCGTGGCGCTCCAACAGCGGCGGCGGCCTCAAGAGCGAGCCCGTCGGCTGGACGGGCTCCGGTTCCACCACCGACCTCGGCGGCACCTACAACGGGGCGTGGCTCAACTACGGGGACGTCGACTTCGGCACCTCCCCGAAGAGCACCGTCACGATCACCTACGTCAACAACTCCGCCCGCTGCGGCACCGGCTCCGCCGTCCAGCTCTACCTGGACTCCTTCGACACGGCCAACCCCGGCACGCCGTACGCGACCGTGCCGCTGCCGGTCACGGGATCCGCGTGGTCGTCCGGCGGGACGACGAGCGTGACGCTGCCCAAGGCGATCACCGGCACGCACACCGTCTACCTGCGGCTGACGACGAACCCGGACTCCTCGCACCCGTACGTCGCGAACCTGGGCCGGATCACCTTCAACCACGTCGAGACGCCCGCCGTCACGGACAAGTCCGCCCTGCGGAAGGCGATCGAGCAGTACGAGGGGCTCTCCGCCGACGCGGAGCGCTACGACGCGATCGACTTCGGTGTGTACGGGCGTGAACTCGCCGCTGCACGCATCCTCGTCACCGCCGATGACGCGACCCAGCTCGAGGTCGACACGCAGACGCGCAGCCTCACCCTGGCCGCGGGCCAGCTGATCCCGCTCCCGCGGCTGAAGCTGGAGGACCTGGTCGCCACCGCGTCCGTCCTCGACGACGACCGCTACACGGACGCGTCGTGGAAGGCGTTCACCGGGGCACTCGCCGCGGCGAAGACCGCGGTCGCCGACGGCGCGGCCGCGGACGCGACCCTCACCGCCCGGTACGACACCCTTCGCCACGCCCTGTCCGCGCTCACCACGAAGCCCAAGACGGTGCCGGCCGCGCCTGACGCGGTGTCGGCGACCTCGTCCGGCACGAGCGTGACCGTGGCCTGGTCCGCACCCAAGGACACCGGCGGCTCACCGGTCACCGGCTACGAGATCACCCTGAACGACGGTCACCAGATCAAGATCAAGGATCCGGACGGCCGGAGCACGACCTTCACCTGGCTGCGGTCGGGCAGGTCGTACACGGCACGCGTCCAGGCGGTCAACGCCGTCGGCACCTCCCAGCCGAGCGCCGCCACGGCACCCGTGGTCACCGGCGGCGGCAAGCCGCAGAAGCCGGCCGTGACGGGTGTGATCACCGACGGCAAGCAGGTCCGCGTGACCTGGCAGGCGGCCGGCGACGGCGGATTCCCGATCATCGGCTACACCGTGGCCCTCGACGACGGAACCATCGCGCACGTCCCCGCCACGGCGGGCACGACGCTGCTCACGACCACGGGCAAGGCGAAGGCCCACGCGGCCACCGTCACCGCGGTCACGCTGGCCGGAACGTCGGACGACACCGCCGCGACCGTCCCGGTGACCACCTCGGCGACCGCCCCGGCGGACGCCTCCGACCCGGCGTACGAGCCGTCCCCCTTCCCGGACGACACGCTCAACGCCAGCTACACGTCCGACAAGTGGCCGGGCACCGGCGACGGGACCGACTACTTCTACGGCCTGCTCAACGGATTCGAGCACCTCGACTCCGGCATCCTCGCCGCCAACACCAAGGTGCCCTACGGCACCTCGCCCACCGCTGAGAACGACCGGATCGCCGTGCGCATCAACAACGCGGCGACGCAGAAGGAGGTGGACCGGGCCGAGGTCGACGCCACGAACAGCTCCACCGTCACGATGGCCGACGGCCTCGGCTCCCGGCTCGGCCAGATCTACCTGGACGCCCTCAACGGCGGCCGGCTGCCGAAGACCGGCGCGCTGTTCTCCCGCGTCACTCAGGGCCTCGACAAGGGCGGGGCGGCGAAGGACCACTTCGGCTACCAGCGCCCGTACGCGCGGCTCGGGTTCGTCGGCGACGGCGGTGCCGTCTACGAGTCGCAGGACGGTTCCTACGGCAGCCTCACCACCAGCGGCTCCTACCCGAGCGGCCACACCTACGGCGGCTACGAAGCGGGGACCATCCTCGCCACGCTCCTGCCGGAGCTGGCACCGTCGATCCTGGCCCGCACCTCGGAGTACGGGGACAACCGCATCGTCCTCGGGTTCCACTACCCGCTCGACGTCATGGGCGGCCGCATCGCCGCACAGGCCACCGTCGCGCACCGGTGGGCGGACCCCGACTTCGCGAAGCTGCTGACCCAGGCCCACACCGAGATGGAGAACGTGCTGCTCGCCAGTTGCGAGAAGGAGGGCTACGGCGACACGCTCGAGGCCTGCGAGGGCGACTCCTACGCCGGCCTGAGCACGGCGCAGCACGTCGACCTGTACACGCAGCGCCTGGACTACGGGCTCTCCCAGGTCGGGAAGTCCGGGCAGGCCCTCAAGGCGCCGTCCGACGCGGCGGCCCTGCTGATCACGGCCTTCCCGGACCTGACCACCGCTCAGCGCACCCAGATCCTCGAGCAGACCGCGACGGACTCCGGCTCCCCGCTGGACCTCACCGCGGACGGCGGAGCGAGCTGGGAGCGGATCAACCTGGCGGCCGCGATGGCGGCGCACGTCGTCGTCAACGCCGACGGGTCCGTCAAGGTGACGAACCACACCGACGCCACCAAGGCCAGCGTCGCCGACGCCAAGGCGATCACCGTCGGAGGCATCGCGATCGACGGGTTCGACCCGGCCGTGTCCACGTACGTCGTCGACTGGCCGAAGAACAAGAAGGTCCCGGCCCTCTCCGCCGTACCGGCCCAGTCCGGCGCGCGGGTGAAGGTCACCGACGGCAGCTCGGTCCTGTCGTCGACCGGGCACCGGTTCACCACCCGCACCATCAAGGTCACCTCGGCCAACGGTTCGGTCACCCGCACCTACACGGTCGGGTTCCAGCCCACGGACCGCGACGACCGTCCAGTCGCGGCCGGCGGCAACGGTGGTGACCGCATCGCCAGGGCATCCGACCTGCTGAGCCGCGGAGGCAACGGAGCAGGCTCCGCCGGCGGCGCCGGATTCTGGGCGCCGTCGACGGAGTGGGCCAACCCCATGTGGATCCCCCAGGGGTAGCGCACACCTGACCGCCGGCGGCCGGCCCCTTCGGGTGACCCAGTGGTTCACCCGGAGGGGCCGTCGGCGTTTCGGGCGGCCGTGGGCGGCGGCGGTCGCCCGCGCGACACGGTGGGACCGGCCCGCCGGGCCGGTCCCACCGTGTCCTGCACTCGCCTAACGCCTGGTCAGAACCACGTCGGTGGTGACGGCGTCACGACCGCGCGGTCGCACCGTGCGTTCGGCCGTCCGGTAGCCATCGGCACTCACGGTGAGGGAAACGGTCGGTCCGGCGTCCGGGAGCCACAGCTGGTACGAGCCGTCGACCGCGGTGCTGAGCGTGTGCGCGCCCGCCCCGGTCCCGACGCGGACCGTGGCTCCGGCCAGCGGGGTGCTGCCGCCATGTCGCTCGGCGCCGCTGACGGTGCCGGTCAGGTGCGTCCACCCCGGCGGCGCCACCACGGTCATGGTGACCGGCACGGTGACGGAGGCGTACGGCCCGTCGCTGTCGATGACCAGCCGCGCCTGGTGCACGCCCGCGTCGGCCGGACCCATGTCCCGGGCGTCGACGGTGACGGTGAGCTCCGCCGTCCTGCCCGCGCCGACGGATGAGGAGCCCGCCTTCGCCGCCAGCCACGTCACGTCCCCGTGGGGTGCGTCGTAACCGGGCAGTTCGAGGGCGGAGGTCTGCATCACCCTGTCGGCGCTCTGGCCGCCGAGGACCGACCAGCCGGGCGCTCCGGCCGCCGCGTACAGCGGCTGCGGCAGGTTCGGCAGCGCGCTCCACGTGTCCGCGGCCGGATCGTAGGCGTAGGCCTCGTTGGTCACCGCGGCGGCCCCGACCAGCACACCGCCGGCGGCCATGAGCCGGCCCGCGCCGCTCGCCGTCGCGGCACCCCAGAAGTCCACCGGGGGGTCGGCGATCGGCGTCCAGCGGCCCGCGGCCGGGTCCAGGGCGTAGCCCACGGCCGTGGCGTGGGCAGGCTGCCCGTCGCCCTGGTGGACACCGCCCGCGCAGTACAGCGTCCCGTCGACGGTTCCGCAGCTCTGCCAGGAGGTCGGCACAGGGTAGGCCGGTCCCGTGGACCACGTGTCGCCGGCCGGGTCGTAGACCTGGACGTCGCGCGTGCCGCAGGAGATGCCGGTGCAGCCGCCGATCACGTAGAGCCGGTCGCCGACCGCCGCCGCGGCCGAATTGCCGTACGCCTTGGGCGCGTCGGCGATCCGCGACCATGTGTCGCTCGCCGGGTCGTAGACCTCGCCCCCGGCGATCGGCGTGCCCGCGCGGTTCTTGCCGCCGACGACGTACAGCTTGCCCCGGACGAACCCGTAGGCCGCGCCGCTGCGCTTGGTGACGGCCGGGGCGAGGTCCTTCCAGGTCGCCGTGGCCGGGTCGTAGGAGCGCAGGGCGGTAGTCCACTGACCGTCGGGGGTCTGGCCGAGACCGGTGTAGAGGACGCCGTCGTACGCGGCCGCGATCCCCCCGGTCATGGGCTGCGGGAGGTCCGCGAGCGGCTGCCACGCCTGCCCGGCGGTCGCCCCGGCGGTCCGGCCCGCCGCCGTGGTGTCCGTCGTGGCGGTGGCCGCGACGTCGAGCGGATCGGGTCTGGCGGCCCTCCGCTCCCTGGGGGCGCCGGACACGCGCGCCGGGGTTCCCGCGACGGCCTGCTCGCCGACGGCGAGAGAGGCCGGGGCGCCGCCGGTGTTGCGCACCTTCACCGTGACGGTCTTCTTCCCGCCCCAGGGAACGGTGACGCCCACCGCACCGGGGGTGGCCTTCAGCCGGGACGGGCGCAGCGCGAGGTCCGCGGCGGTGACCGTGTCGGCCTTGACCGTCGCCGCCGACGTCCCGGCCGGATAGCCGAAGGCGGGCAGGGCGGCGGTGAACTCCTGGCGGCCGGTACGGGAGGAGAAGGCCCAGTACAGCCCGTCGCCCACGGCCGGGTCGTCCGGCGTGGCGATGCTGTGGCCGCTGGCCTCGGGGTCCTTCGCGGCGGAGACGGTCGCGCCGACCACTCCGGCACCGGTGTTGGCGTCCGTCACCCGGCCCGTCAGCAGCCCACCGGGCACGGTGACCAGCGAGCGGGTGCCGACGGCGACGTTGTCCAGCTGCCAGATGCCGGTCAGGGAGCCGGCGAAGTGGAAGCGCAGCCGCACCGAGGACTTGCCGGCGTAGGCGGTGAGCGGAACGACCTGGTGGGAGGGGCCCTCCACGACGTCCGTGTGGTGCCAGAGGTTGTCCCAGTGGTCCCCGCCGTCGGTGCTCACGTCGATGTCGGCCGTGGGGTCGTTGAAGCGCCACAGACTGGGCAGCGCGGTGTCGAACTCCAGCGCCGGCCGGGTCTGCGCCGAGAGGTCATAGTCAGGGCTGATCAGTTCGGTGTCGACCTCGCCCCAGCCGAGGGCGTAGTCGTCGACCTGGGCGAAGCCGCCGTCACCACCGGTCTGGTTGCCGCGGGTCAGCGGGTCGTCGAAACCCCAGCCGCCGGCGGCGGTGTGGTTGACGATGCTCCACCCGGCAGGCTTCGCGGCGGTGTCGAAGGACTGGAAACCGCCGCCGTGGTAGTCGACGGCGTAGCCGGGCGGGAGGGTGCCGGAGCCGACCAGCGGGAGCGTCAGGTCGGCCGTCTTCGGGGACGATCCGAGCACGACCTTCGTCTCGGCCGGGCGGTAGCCGGGGTAGAGGCCGGTGGCGCGCAGCGTGTACGTCTTGCCGCGCTCGAGGCGGACGGAGTAGCGGCCCGTCCTGGGGTCGGTGTGGACGGTGCCGGGCACGCCGTCGACGGTCAGCCGGGCGTAGAGGCCCCAGCCGTGTCCGCCGCCGTCCCGGACCGTCCCGGAGACCGTGGTGGTCGGCACGGCCGCGAGCGCGGCGTTCCTGGTCAGCTCCGTGCCGTCGGCGAGGGTGACCTTGCCCAGGTCCTTCACGGAGTAGCCGAAGGCGTTGACCGTCAGCGTGTACGAGCCGGTGGGCGCCGCCAGCGACCACCTTCCGTCCGCGCCGGTGACCGCCGCATGCGCGCCCAGCCGCACCGTCGCGCCGGACAGCGCCTTGCCGGTGGCCTTGTCGGTGACCTTGCCGGTCACGGTGCCGTGCGGGCCGGGGCGGAAGGCGCCGACGCCGTTCGGCGTGCCCAGTCCCGTGGGTCCGTCGTAGCCGGGGCCGGCGGTGCAGCTGTTCGCAGGCTCGCATGGGGACGTGGTGTCCGGGTCGCAGGGTGCGTCGTCGGAGCAGTGGCCGTTGCTGCCGGTGGTCACGTCGTTGAGCGCACCGAGCGCGCGGTACGGGTACCCGGCCGGGTAGGTACCCTCGACGGGCGTCCCGGCCAGCGCGTACAGACCGGCGATGATCGGGGCGGAGGCGCTGGTGCCGCCGTAGACGCCCCATCCGCCGCCGGAGTAGGTGTTGTAGACCGCCACGCCGGTGTCGGGGTCGGCGACCGCGCTGACGTCCGTCACCGACCGCTTGTCGCAGCCGGTGCCGGTCTGGAACGCCGGCTTGGGCTGGTAGCCGGAGCACCCCGAGCCGGTGCCGCTCCACACCGTCTCCGTCCAGCCGCGCGCACCGGTGTCGCTCCTGCTGAGCGAGGTGCCGCCGACGGACGTCACGTAGGGGGAGGAGGCCGGGTAGCTCAGCCCGTGGCCGTAGTCGCCGGAGGCGAACACCACGGCGGTGCCGGGGTGGTCGAAGTACGCCGCGTCCAGGGCGGCGAGGTCGGGGCCGTCGTAGTAGGCGCCGTAGGAGTTGGAGACGTAGCGGGCGCCCAGCGCCACCGCGGTGTTGACGGCGGTGCCCAGGTCGTCCGTGGCGGAGCTGTCGGCCTCGACGAGGAGGATGTGCGCCTTCGGCGCGACGGCCGAGACCATGTCCAGGTCCAGGGATATCTCGCCGGCCCAGCCGTCGTTGGGCTGCGGGTAGTCGGTGCCGCCGCGCTGGTCGACCTTGCGGAAGCAGCCGTTGTCCGCCGTGCACGGCGGCAGCCCGTACTGGGTCCGGTAGGCGGCGAGGTCCTGCTCGGCCATCGGGTTGTCGTAGGCCGCCACGACCGCGATGGTCGCCCCGGCGCCGCCGTCCGCGGGCAGGTCGTACGCCGAGCGCAGGTCGGCCGGGCTGAATCCCTCGGGAGTGGCGGACCGTGCGGTGCGACCGCTGTCGGTGTCCGCTCGGCGCACCGCGAAGCAACCGAAGTGCCCGGGCTGCGGGGCGCCGCACAGCGACTCCGCCGCCGGCCCGGCGTCATCGGCGACGGCCGGGCTCTGCTGGGGCAGTTGGACCGCCAGGGCGGCCAGCAGCAGGGCCGCGGCCCCGCCGACGGCACGTTGCCACGGGGATCCCGTTGGCCGGGCGGGGGCACCCCTCAAGTACCGGGAGAGGGGGCGCGAAGGACGGGGAACGAGCACGGGGCGACTCCGGCAGTGGTCCGATAACGTTGTCGGGCACATGACGCGCTGCCCGAAGAAAGATCGCGCGCCCTCGACAACCAGGTCAATGGATGGAGTTGGCGACTTGGCGCCGCGTGTCGTATTCACGACTTCTCGGCCACCGCTCCACCGCGGCGGGTGCACCTCACCATCGGGCGGCCGGTCCGGTCGCCCGGCCGCCGCGTGCGAGGGGCCGAGCGGTCATCCCGTCGACCCTGTTCACAACCTGGCAACGCCTGAGCCCTGTTGTGCAGGGCGTCCGCGCCGTTGCCGTCTGCGCTTGGCAAGGGCCTCATCGCGACCTGTGGCCCTCGAACCGGCCGCGGGAGTGGGATGTGGTCCCGCCGGGCTCGTCCGGTCTCATGTTGAGCTGGGCGCGGCCGTCTCCGGCGTCGGCGGTCCACAGGTTCAGGGACGGCACGCGGTGGAACTCGCCGTTGGCGAGATGCTGCTGCAGCACCCCGGGGGAGACCACTTCCGCCAGGCCGGAGTACCAGACGGCGCCCGGCGGGTACGTGATGACTCCGTCGCCGTTGTCATTCCCGAAGGGGGCCGCCGGGACCATCTCTTACGCGCTCTCGACGCCATGACGTCACCCTTGCGCAGGATGACGACGAAGCCCTCCTCGCCCTTCTTGAGCAGGGTCTCGATGGTGTCGCCGGCCTTGTCCTCGCCGGGGATCGACGTGGTCAGCGTCGAGCCCAGGTCGGGGGTGTCGATCGGGGAGTTGCCGAGCGACCAGTCGGCGACGTCGGTGATCGCGCCGGACAGGTCGACCGGTGGTGATCTCCTGGCGGGTCGGCACGTTCGTCGCCGCGGTATGTCCGCCAGGAAGTAGATCTTGGTGACGCCACGGCGCATGAACCGCTGCTGCGTGGTACCCAAGGGGGGTGCTCACTGTCCGGGGACCCCAGCCCCGGCGTGCGGAGGCCCGTCCTCAACAGGTCGCAAGACTGCGACCGGAGGGTCAGTCCGTACCGTTTGGCCGGACGTCCATGCAGGGGCCTCCGCGGTGAGGTGCGATCAGACGTCAGCCGTTCGGTATCGACACCGTCAGGACGAATCGCTGCACGTAGTGCAGGTGGAGCTCACGACACGTCCTTTCCTCACGGTCAACGTCGTCGGACACGATCAGTGATCGGCGGGTGACATGGGGTCTCCACCCGACGGGCTGGTTACCTTCGAGCTTGGCAACCGGCGCCCCTGGACACCAGCTTCCGCCGGCGTCCGCTACGCACCCGTGCGCACCGGTGTCAGCGGCCGCGGGTGAGCAGTGCCCGGGTCTCGGTCAAGTCGAGGACGCGGGCGACGGGCGGGCTCATGACCTTGATCGTCAGGATGCCGCCGCCGCGGCCGTCGAAGGTCCTGGCCTCCAGCAGCGCGTTGAGGCCCGAGCAGTCGAAGAAGGTGACCCCGGACAAGTCCAGCTCGAGGCCTTCGGGGTGGGCGCGCATGGCCGCGATGAGGCAGCGTTCCAGGTCCGCTGCGCAACCGGCGTCCACTTCCCCGGTGATCACCGCCACCGCACCGTCCGTTCCGCGCGCTGCGAGGCTCAGTGTGGCCCGGTCGGCGAAGCTCCGCGTGCCTCCGGGAGGCAGATAGGTGGGCAGCGCCCAGGGGTCGGGGGCGGTGCCGTCGTCTTCGTGGGTGTGGTCCGGCCGCGACATCGTGGGCTCCCGCTGCTCCACCAGGGGACTTCCTGCCACCTGTGATGATGCTCGGACCGGCAACGTACGTCAAACAAATCATGAAATATTTTTCGTGGGTTGATAATCAGGAAACGGGGAGCGCATGATGGGGCGCATGGACGGACGCGCACAGGACCAGGACCAGCCGAGGTGGACCTTCCTCACCAGTCACGCGCGGGTCCTGATCATGATCGCCCGCGACCCCGGCATCAGGCTCCGTGACGTGGCTTCCGCCTGCGGCCTTACGGAGCGGACGGTGCAGGGCGTGGTCTCCGACCTCGAAGAGGGCGGATACCTGGTCCGGTCGCGCGAGGGCCGGCGCAACCGCTACGAGATTGTCCCTGGCGCCATGTTCCGCCATCCGGCCGAGTCCGATCACGAGATCGCCGGCCTCTTGGCGCTGATCACCGAACCCCCGGCGCCGTGACGGCCGGCCGTGTTGTCGGTGCCGGGTGGGGCACTGGCGTACGGAAGCCCGTCATCGCAAGGCTACGAACCACAGGGTCAGCCCGTACCGTGTAGCCGGACGTCCGAGCAGGGCCCCCGCGGTGAGGTGCGATCACGCGTCCGCTGTTCGATGGCAGCTACCCGTCACCTTTGAGGTGGATGCTTGCATCTGCACCGCAGTCGAGTGGTCAGCACCGCCTGGTTGGGAGCTTTCCTGGGCGCGCTTCGCGGGCCAACCGTTCTCGCGGGTGTTCCTCGGGATGATCGCCGGGCAAGGGAGGGCTCGCGGCGGCGCGTCCTCCCCTGGTGGTTACTGTGGACGGGGCGCGAGCCGGCTGCCGCGCTGGGCGGTAGCGGCCCGCCGCTCCCTGACATGTCCACCTGTGCTGGAAGCAGTACCGACGTACTGAGACGCTGGCCGAGTTCTTGCTCGGCTCGCTCCCGCAAGCTGTTTCGTAGGCCTTCAGCGCGGAATGCTCGACTCGGCGTAGGTACTGTGTCCGTTGCTTTGCGATGCCCCTTGTCCGTAAGCGGCTCCTGGCGCTCTTTCACCCGTGCGCAACGAGCTCAGTCCGAGTGGGTTCCGAAGGGGTGAATTGCTGGGCGAGAGCCGACCGCGGCCACCGCTATGCGGTCGGCGCCAGTTCGGCCCGGCCGAAAAGCAAGGCGTACCCGGTTGGCAGTTGTGCGAGAAC
>NZ_JBEXSX010000039.1:0-90564 GCF_040613835.1 Streptomyces sp. NPDC006207
CGTGGGGGGCTTCGGGGTCGGCAAGACGACCCTGGTCGGATCGGTCAGTGAGATCCGGCCGCTGTCCACCGAGGAGACGATGACCCAGGCCGGTGGATCCGGCAGCCGCGTTCCCGGCACCGGAGGACACCGCCGCCACGGGAGCCCGGTCAAGGGCAGCGCAGCAGCCGCCGCGGTCCGATCCCGTCGTCGTGGATGAGCCGGATCTCCGTCCTCCCGACGCCGTCGAGCCCGTGCAGGCACGGGACGTCGATCTCGTCACCGGCCATGGTGATGGCCGCCTCCTTCGCGGCGATCGCGTCGTCCGCATGGTCCACCACGTAGTAGAGCCAGGTGGCCGCGGGACCACGGGTGCGGACCCTGAACCCCACCAGCCACTTGTCCGCCGAGGTGGCGCGACACGCGGTCGCGTGCGGGCACCGTGGCGTGAGGGCGTACTCCTGGTCGTGTCCACGCGTGCCCCCGATCGCCGACACGGCCCTGGTGATCTGCAGCATGGCGCGCCTCCTCACCAGGTTCCTCCGAGGATGCCCCGGCCTTCAGGCCGGGGAGGAATCGGACACCTGCGGAGCAGGGCAGGAAGGAGGGTTTCGCCCCCAGGGCGAAAGACCGGCGGGTGGTGTGTGTGTCGTGCTGAGCGAGAACCAGGCCAGCGCGACGGTGCGTTGCGAGAACCAAGCACGAGCCACCTCAGCTTTGCCGTACACAACCGGGCGGTTCCGTCCCGGCTGGTGTTGAGGGAGTAAGACCTTGCGGGTCGCTGACCTGCGGGGCTTCCTGAGCCAGGAATCCCCCTGCTTCAGTAGGGGGAGGGTTCAATCATCGGTCGTGCCCGGGTGGGACGCGGGAAGAAGTTGAGCCATCTCCCTCCTGACCGGACAGCCCCCGCCGCTGTGACAGGGTCCGGCCGCCCGAGGGACCCGGCTCAGGCCCCTGCCGCCGTGGACGGCACGGCCCAGGCGGCCGGGCACGCAGGTCCCGGGCGGCGCGTCGTGGACGCGGCCCGGGACCGGACGGCGCGCGCCTCATCCCCAGGCGCCGGCGATCTGCCGGGTCGTGGCGTTGAGCCGGTTGAACAGGTTGGTCACGCCGATCATCAGGACGATCGCGGCGAGCTGCTTCTCGTCGAAGTAGGTGGCGGCCGCGTCCCACACCTCGTCACCGACGGCCTCGGGCCGGTCGGCCAGCCGTGTGGCGGCCTCGGCCAGCGCCAGCGCCGCCCGCTCCTCCTCGCTGAAGTACGGGGCTTCCCGCCATGCGGCGACCGTCGCCAGGCGCTCGTCGCTCACCCCGGCCTTGCGGGCCGTCTTCGCGCCGCCGTCGACGCAGGCGCTGCAGCCGTTGATCTGACTGACCCGCAGATGCACCAGCTCCAGCGTCTGCCCGTCCACCCCACCGGAGTGCACGGCCTTGATCAGCTCCTGGATGGGCTGCATCGCGCCGGGCAGGACGGCGGCCGGGTTCTGCATACGGGACTGCATCATGGTTCTCCCTCTTCCGCTTCGGTTCCCCGCTCCCCGGGGCGTGACTCCATGACAGCCCTTCGGACTTGCCATGACGACGGCGGTGGGACACCGTGGGACAGCCGGAACGGCCTTGTACAGCGGCGATGCGGCCCGGAGGCGTTCTTCGGGGGCGGGACAGGAAGGCGGGGGACGGGTGGTTGCGCAGCAACGGACGGCGGAGGCCGACCCACCGGAGGAGCTGGCCGCCCGGCTCCTCATGCTCCAGGAGCTGTCCGGACGGGGCGTACGGGCCCTGGCGCGGGACACGGGCCTGAGCTCGTCGTCACTGTCGCGCTACCTCACCGGCCGGACCGTGCCGCCCTGGCCCGCCGTCGTGGCGCTCTGCCGCCTCGTCGCACGCGACCCGCGCCCGCTGCGGCCCCTGTGGGAACGGGCCTCCAACCCGCTGCCCGCGCCCCCGAGGACCAGCCGCCAGGTCCACCCCCCGACGCCGCTCGCGTCGGCCCCGCGGCCGCCCCGCAACGATCTGCCGCGTGACGCCCCCGACTTCACCGGACGCACGGACGAACTCGCCGCCGTGCTCGCTGCGGTCGGCAGCAGCAGGGTGGTCGCCGTCGACGGCATGGCGGGTGTCGGCAAGACCTGCCTGGCGGTGCACGCCGCACACCGCCTGGCCGCCGACTACCCCGACGCCCAGCTCTACCTGGACCTGCACGGGTTCACCGAGGGCCGGCGGCCGCTCGACCCCGACCCCGCGCTGCGGGCGCTCCTCGCGGCGCTCGACGTGCCCTCCGAGAGGATCCCGCAGGAAGGCGTCGAGCAACTGGCCGCCTGCTGGCGCTCGGAACTGGCGCACCGGCGCGCCGTCGTGGTCCTGGACAACGCCGCGGACGCCGCCCAGGTCCGTCCGCTGCTGCCCGGCGCGGGCCCCTCCGTCGCCCTGGTCACCAGCCGCAACCGGCTGCTGGGCCTGGAGGAGGTGCCACCGGTCTCGCTGGACGTGCTGACCCCGCAGGAGAGCACCGAACTGCTCGCCCGCGCCAGCGGCGAGCCCGGCGGGTCCGACGGGCGGCTGGCCCGCGAACCGCAAGCGGCGGCCGAGGTGCTGCGGCTGTGCGGCAACCTGCCGCTGGCCCTGCGGCTGGCCGCGGCCCGGCTCAGGCACCGGCCGGGCTGGACGGTGGGCATCCTCGTCGAGCGGATGGCGGAGGGCCCGAGCGAGTTCGACACCGCGTTCGCCATGTCGGTGAACCAGTTGGACCGTGCCCAGCGCCGCCTGTTCCGCCTGCTGAGCCTGCTGCCGGGCTCGACCTTCGACGAGTACGTCGCGGCCGCCCTCGCGGACGTGCCGCTGCGCGACACCCGGGTGATGCTCGAGGACCTACTCGACGCCCACCTGGTCCAGCAGCCCGCCCCCGGCCGCTACCGGCTGCACGACCTGGTGCACCGGCACGCACTGCGGGCCACGACCGAGCAGGACCCGGCGGCCGAGCGGGAGCGGGCACGGGGCCGGGTGCTCGACTACTACGTGCACGCGGCGGCCGCCGCCGACGCCACCATGCCCTTCCTCTCCCGCAGCCGGGAGGCCTGTGCGGGCCCGGCCCCTGCGGAGCTGCCGCGGTTCACCGACAAGTACGCCGCCCTCGCCTGGTTCGGCGCCGAGTACACCAATCTGCTGGCCGCCTTCGAGGCGGCCCTCGCCGCCGGTGCCGACGCCCATGTGTGCGAACTGCCGCGCTTCATGAGGTCGTACTTCGCCCGGCGCTGCGGCACCACACAGCTCAACTCCCTCTTCGAGGGCTCGCTGGCCGCCGCCCGGCGGCTGGGCGACCCGCGGCAACTCGGGGAGGCGCACAGCGATCTGGGCTTCGCACGCCACAACGCGGGCCGGATGGCGGAGGCCGGTGCCGCGTATGAGGCGGCCACCGCCCTGGTGGGGGAGGCGGGGGACGTCCGGGCCGAGGCCGAACTGGCGATGCGGCGCGGCTACCTGAGGTGGGACCAGGGGTACGTCGAGGAGCCGCTGGAGTTGTTCCGGCTGGCGGGGAAGCTGTACGCGGACGCCGACTGCCCGATGGGCACGGCCCACGCCACCGCCTACGAGGCCTGGGCCATGCTGCAGCTGGGGCATGGCGAGGAAGCGGCGCGACTGGCCCGCGAGGCGCTGGAGATCCCGCACGCCGACCCCGCGTGGCCGCCGGCGCTCACCGCGCTCATCACCCTCGGGGTGGCCATCGCGCGCGAGGAACCCGGACGCGCCTGCGGCCATCTGCACCACGCCCTCGCGCTGGCCCGTGAGGACGGGCACCGGCACAACGAGGCCTGGTGCCTGAACTGCCTGGGTGTCGCCCTGCGACGGATGGGCCGCTACGAGGAGGCGCTGGCCAGCCATCGCGAGGCCTTCGCGCTGCTCGACGAGCTCTTCGAGGAGCAGTGGAAGATCCACTTCCTCAACGGCTACGCCGAGACCTGCCGGTTGGCCGGTCTGCCGGAGGAGGCCCTGCGGCTGCACCGGCAGGCGCTCGACCTCGCCCCGCGGGTGGGGTACCGGTACGAGGAGGCGCTGGCCCACGAGGGGATCGCCGCGGTGCTCGACGCCACGGATCCGTCCGCCGCCGCCCAGCACCGCGGGGCCGGACAGGCGATCCTGCGCGAGCTGGTCCCGGGCGCCTGACGCGGGGCGTCAGGTGGCGGAGGGGACGGCCGGCCCCTTCCACCCAGCGAGCGGTGCGATGCCCCGGCAACCGGGCGGGAGCGCGGCCGGTCAGCCGGGCTCGCCGGGCGGCCCGAGGGAGGCCAGCGCCGCCTCGCTCGGGCTCCCCGGCTCAGGGGTCCCCACGTGCAGGAGCTGTCCCGGGGCGTCGACCACGTCGAAGGTCTGGTACGTGAGCTCGACACGCCCCAGCACCGGGTGGACGAACACCTTGAAGGCCCGGGGCAGGCTGCCCACCGTGTGGTCGTCCCACAGCGCGCGGAACTCCGGCGAGGTCCCGGCCAGTTCCGCGACCAGGCCGGCGATGTCCGGGTCTGCCGGGAACCGCCCGGCGTTGAGGCGCAGCGCGTACACGGTGCTGCGCCGCAGCAGCTCCCGGTCCGTGAACACCTCCCCGCCGCGGGGGTGGGTGAACAGGATGCGGGGCATGTTCCGTTCGTCCCCGAACGGCGAGAGCAGCGCGTCGGCGACCGGGTTCGCGGCGAGGACGTCGAAGGCCGGGCCGAGCACGTAGGCCGCGGCGCGCGGGAACGCCCCGAGCAGTTGCAGGAGGGAGGGGTGCACCTGCTCGCTCGGGCGGTCCGCCGTGAGCCGGGGAGCCAGTCCTGCCAGCTGGTGGAGGTGCCCGCGGGCATCCGGGGTGAGCCGCAGCGCCCTGCCGATGGCGTCGACGACCTGTGCGGAAGGGTTGCGCTCGCGGCCCTGCTCGAGGCGGGCGTAGTAGTCCGCGCTCACCCCGGAGAGCACCGCGACCTCTTCACGCCGCAGCCCGCGGACGCGCCGCCCGGAGCCTCCGGCGGCCAGCCCGGCCTCGGCCGGTTCCACGCGCGCCCGGCTCGCGCGCAGGAACGCGCCGAGCTCGTTCTCGCGCGGGGGCTTCATGCCACCGATGCTAACGGTGCCCGCGGGCGGCCACCGGTCCGGGCGTACGGGCCGGCGGCCTGCACTGCCTGGGTGTGCGGCACCCAGGTACACGCACCCTTCCTCCTCCGTCGCGCGGGCTGTCGGATGGAGCACGCGGCGAGGCGCCGCCCCGACACCTTTGCGAAGCGAGAACGACCATGTCCACGAATCCCAAGACCGTCCTGATCACCGGAGCCAGCAGCGGCATCGGCGAGGCGACCGCCCGCCGGCTGGCGGCGCAGGGGCACGCTGTGCTCCTCGGGGCCCGGCGCACCGGGCGGCTGGCCGCGCTCGCCGGGGAACTGCGTGCCGCAGGCGCATCGGTCGCGTACCGCGAGCTGGACGTCACCAGCCGCGACTCGGTGCGCGACTTCGCCGCCGCGGCGATGGAGGAGTACGGCCGCATCGACGTGCTGGTCAACAACGCCGGGGTGATGCCGCTGTCGCCGGTCGCCGACCTGCGCGTCGAGGAGTGGGAGCAGATGATCGACGTCAACCTGCGGGGGGTGCTCTACGGCATCGCGGCCGTACTCCCCGTCATGCGCAGGCAGGGCGGCGGGCACATCGTCAACGTCTCGTCCGTGTCCGGCCACCGGGTCGACCCGACGGCGGCGGTCTACAGCGCCACCAAGTTCGCCGTCGCCGCGCTCTCCGAGGGGCTGCGCCAGGAGAGCAGGGACGTCCGTGTCACGGTCGTCAGCCCCGGCTTCACCCGGAGCGAGCTGACCGGGCGCGGCGGCTCCGAGGAGGCCCGGGCCGCCGCCCACGCGGCCGCCGAGCAGTTGGCGATCCCGGCGTCCGCCATCGCCGACGCCATCGCCTTCGCCATCGACCGGCCCGCGGACGTCGACGTGAACGAACTCGTCGTACGCCCCACCGCGCAGGGCTGAGGGCCCGGTACCGGGGCGGTCGCCTCCTGCGTACGCGGGCGCGGGCTCCGGCCGGACCCCGCGCCGTACGACGCCGCCGCGTCAGGCGGCGGGAGCGAGTTCGGCCCAGTGGACGGCGCGGCCGGTCTCCCAGCGGTCGCCGTGCGCCGAGGCCACCTGGTCCACGATGGTCAGGCCCCGGCCGTGTTCGCAGTCGCCGCAGCTGGCGGCCCATTCCCCGACGGAGGCGGCCGGTCCGCCGTCGGTGACCTCCACGCGGACCTGCCCGGTGCTGCGGTCGCGGTCCAGGTGGAGCACGACGGGCGGCCGGGCGTATTCGAAGGCGTTGGTGACGAGTTCCGAGACGACCAGCAGGATCTCGTCCGCAGTGGCTGCCGGCACCTGCCAGCGGTGCAGGGCTTCCTTGGTGAGTTTGCGGGCTTCTGCGGGGGCTTCGGGCCGGTAGGTGAGCGCCCAGCTTTCTGTTTGGGCCGGCAGGGACTGCCGGCCCGGCCGCTGCCCTGCGTCGACGGTATCCATCCCATCCCTCTCGTTGTACCTGCAGGTACAACACGGGCGGGTCACCGACGATTCCGCAGGCCGGGGGCTACGCGCCGGGGGCGCGTCGGCGTAGCAGGACACCGACCCCGTCGTCCAGGGCGAGGGTGCCGCGGGGCACGACCACCAGCTCGGCACCGGTGCACGCCGCGGCACGCAGCAGGGCCGCTCCGGCGGGTTCGCCGGGCCCTGCCGGCAGGTGCCCGGGGAGCGGCGGGGGATCGTTGACCAGGACGGCCTCGGCGTCCGCGCGCCCCAGCGCCGCGACGACGGCTCCGGTGCCCTCGCAGGCGGTGCGGTTCTGGGCGCGCTGCATCAGATACGCCTCGAGGCGGGCCTGGTCGGCGGCGTTGAGGCGGCCGCCGAGCTCGCGGGCGAGGTGCTCCTCCAGCAGGGCCCGGTCGGGAGCGCCGCCGGGGTTGCCGGTGCCGACCGTGACGAGGGCGTTCCCCAGGCGTTCCGGCATGTGGTCGACCAGGACACCGGCGGTCCGGGGATCACCGGGATCCCGGCCCAGCACGAGCACCTCGGCGGCGCCGCGGTCGGCGAGGTCGGTCAGGTCCCCGGCGAGACGGGGGGCGGTGCGCTGCCAGTCCTCCGCCGGGACGGTCTGCCGGACGGCCGGATCCGTGTCGATACGTCCAGCCGGCCAGCGCTCGGTCTGGGCGGCGACCTGGATGCCGCCGCCGTCCTCGGTGCGGCCGACGAACACGGCCAGGTAGGGAAGGTCCGGGGCGCGCTGCACCACCAGGGGCAGGGCGTCGGGCAGGTCGTCGAGGTCGGCGGTGTCGTGCACGGGCGGTTCGGGCAGCTCCGCGGCGAGGACGAGTTCCCCACGGGTGGCGAACAGGGCCTGGCCGTGCCGACCGGGCAGGTTGTCGTCCATGCCCACAGCGGCGTGCAGGGCGTGGACGGTGGCCGGGTCGGCGCCGTGGGCGGTGAGGTCGTCACGCAGGTGCCGCCAGCGCCGTGCGATGACGCGGTCGGGATCCGCGACGTCCCGGGAGGTGTCCAGGTAGGCGCTCGCCCACGGGCCCGGCCGGTCGAACAGCGGTTGCAGGAACGACAGCTTCATCAGGGTGCCTCCCGGACGGGGCTCCTGTGGCCGGGCGGCGGCCGGGGCCCGCGCGGATCGGTGTGTGCCGGCAACCGGTGCCGGCCCCCCTTGAGCGTGCCCGTACCCGCTGGAGCGTGCCCGTACCCGCGCGGTGGTCCCTCGTGCGTGTGGCGGCGCGGGCAGTGGACCGCCCGGGCCGCCACAGAGCTCAGGTGAGGCAGCCGACGTGGGCGAGGGCCTGCCGGAGCAGGACGCCCTGCCCGCCCTGCATCTCCTGCTGCAACTGCGGCGAGGACGCCTCCTGCGGGGTGAACCACACCAGGTCGAGGGCGTCCTGCCGGGGGTGGCAGTCGCCCGCCACGGGGACGACGTAGGCCAGGGACACCGCGTGCTGCCGGGGGTCGTGGAAGGGCGTCACACCCTGTGTCGGGAAGTACTCGGCGATGGTGAAGGGCTGCGGCGAGACCGGGATGCGGGGCAGGGCCATGGGCCCGAGGTCCTTCTCCAGGTGGCGGATGAGCGCCTCGCGGACACGCTCGTGGTGGAGCACCCGCCCGGAGACGAGGGCGCGGCTGACGTTCCCGTCCGGTCCGATGCGCAGGAGCAGACCGATGTGTGTCACCTCCCCGCTGTCGTCGACCCGCACGGGCACGGCGTCGACGTACAGGATCGGCATGCGTGCGCGGGTCAGCTCCAGGTCGTCCGGAGACAGCCAGCCGGGCGTGGTTTCGGTCATGTCGGCCATCGAGTGATCGTACGCGGAGAGCAGGCCACGTGGGGGTGATCGCCGGGGTGCGCCGTGAACCTGTTCGACCCACCTTGGTGCGCTCGCGCACGCCCTGGCGCAGCGCGTCGCTCGGTTGCGGAATCGTCAATCGGTCCGGGTACGGAGGCTCCGCACCAGGGTGGGGATCATCACCGTCGCAGGGACGAGGTGCAGCCCGATGAGGGCGGTGGTGGTGGCCGTGTCCGCCCCGGACAGGAGGGGCGGGACCAGCGAGATCGCGGTCAGCGACACCGCCGTCCACACGAATCGCCTGGCGGGGTGAGCGCTCCAGCGAAGAAGAGCGACGGCAATGACGACGCCCACGACCGAGAAGAGGCCGGTCACCACGGCGAACCCGGGCAACGGGATCGTCTCGCCACCATCGGGGACCTCGAAGCCGACGCCGGCGGCCTGGGCAAGCGCAGCGGCGAGGGTGGTGGCCACCATCGCTGCGAGCGTGGCGATGAAGCCGGTGCCGGCGAGCCTGCGGAGTCGGTGGGTGTGGCTGGTCCGGCCCGATGCCGGGCCTGCGACGACCCCGGTGCCCTTCATGGTGTTCATGTCGTTCCTCCGTCATCCGGTAACGGGCGTACGGGGTGTGGTGACCGGCATGTGACGGTCCTGGCCTTGGGGGTGACGCTGCGCACCCTCGCCGTGCGACGGCCGGGGTCGCGCAGGGAGCGGACGCCGGTGCCGCGAAGCCAGAACCCGGCGTCGCACCATTGCGCGGCGACCACCGTGACACGAGCGCCACCGCGCAGCGCGAGCGTCCGCACCGGGGCTACTCCGTGCCGTCCGCCGGCAGGCGCTCCGGAAGCCCGAGCCGCGGGAACCGGTCGGCGTGGAAGACGACGATCTCGGTGATCACCCCGCCGGTGAAGCGCAGGACGTCGAGCGTCAACGGCAGGTAGGCGCCCTCGCGCTCGTTCCAGAGGTAGAAGGCGACGGCGGGTTGCCGGTTCACCGACGTGGGGACGCCGCGCAGACCCTGCATGCCTTCGAAGCCGTCCGCGACCCAGCCGGTCACCACCGCGTCGCGGCCCAGGGACAGGCCCGGCGTCGGCGGCATCGAGCAGCGGACGTCGTCACGCAGCATGCCGGCGAGCCGGTCGACGTCCGTGGCCACGCTGGCGTCGGTGAAGCGACGTACCAGCTCGCGCGTCCCGGAGTCCTCAGCGCCGCCGCTCCAGTCCTGCCGCTCGGCGGGCAGGTGCTCCCGCATGCCGGCGCGGGCCCGTTGCAGCGCGCTGTTGACGGAGTTGACGGAGTCGCCGAGGAGTTCCGCGACGTCCTTCGCCGGCCAGCCGAGCACGTCGCGCAGGATGAGTACGGCGCGCGGGCGCGGCGCGAGGTGCTGGACGGCGACGAGGTACGCCAGCTCGATCGTCTCCCGCGCGACGGCGACGCTCTCCGGCTCGTCGGCGTCGGCCGCGGGCAACTCGTCGAGCAGCCGGTCCGGGTAGGGCTGCAACCACAGCACCTCGCCGCCGGTCGCGGGCTCCGGGCGGCGCTTGGCGAGCAGGTCCAGGCAGGCGTTGGTGGCGATCCGGTACAGCCAGGCGCGGAACGTCGACCGCCCCTCGAAGGTCTCCCGCCGCCGCCAGGCACGGAGGAGCGTCTCCTGCACGGTGTCCTCGGCGTCCTCGAACGAGCCGAGCATCCGGTAGCAGTGCACGTGCAGCTCCCGCCGGTGCCGCTCCGCCAGCCCCGAGAACGCCGGCCCGTCGACCTCGCCGAGACCGCTCCCGCCCAGCTCCTCCAACCGCGTGTCCGCACTCATCACGTCATCCTTCGGTCTCGTCGTGTCCCACGTAGATGTGACGGGTGCGGGCGCGACAACTCATCACCAGGGTCGGCCGGCATGGCACGGACACGCAGGGAACTCCGCAGCTTCGTGACTGCGAACCAAGGACCCGTAGGCCCCGCCTGACGATTGGTCATCTCGTGGAGTCTGCCGGACCCGTTACCGGGAGGGGGCCTGCGCGGTCGCGGCCTCCGCGCTCTTGCGGGCGGCGCGACGCTCCGTCGCCCAGTAGCCGAGGCCGATCAGGGGCAGAGCGGCCCCGAGGACGCTGACCGCCCTCCAGCCGTCCGCGTGGTAGGCCAGTGCCCCGAGTTGCGAACCGAGCGCGCCTCCCACGAAGAAGATCGCGATGAAGGCGCTGTTCAGCCGCGACCGCGCGGCGGCGTCGAGCTGGTAGATCGTGTGCTGCCCGAGGATGAGCGAGGTCTGCACGGCCATGTCGATGAGGACCGCGGCGAAGGCGATCAGGATGATGCTGTGCTGCCCGAAGCCCGCGACGGCGAAGGCCACGGCGGCGACGCCGAGGGCGGTCCCCGTGACCGGGCGGACGAGGCCGCGGTCCGCCCAGCGGCCCGCCAGCGGTGCCACCGCGGCACCCGCCGCGCCCACGAGCGCGAAGACCGCGACACCGATCGGCGAGTAGTGGAACGGGCCGGTGAGGAGGAAGGAGACGGGGGTCCAGAAGACGCTGAACGCGCCGAACATGGCCGCCTGGTACAGCCCCCGGCGTCGCAACGCAGGATGTGTCCGCACCAACTGCACCGTCGAACGCAGGACCCGCCCGTACGACAGGGAGGTCGTCGGGGCGTGCTGTGGCAGGGCGGCGCGCAGCGCCAGGGCCAGGAGCGCCATCAGGACCGCGGAGCCGAGGTAGACGTAGCGCCAGCCCGCGAGGTCGGAGACCAGGCTGCTGACGGTGCGGGACAACAGGATCCCGGCGAGCAGTCCGCTCATCACCCGCCCGACGATGCGGCCGCGGGCGCGGTCGGGCGCGAGGCCCGCCGCGAACGGCACCAGGATCTGCGCGACGACGGAGGTGGCACCGCTGACCAGGGACGCGACGAGCAGCATCGGGAAGCTCGTGGCGAAACCCGCCACCACCAAGGAGACCGTGGTGACGGTCAGCAGCGCGGTGACCAGCCGGCGCTTCTCCAGCCGGTCGCCGAGCGGGACCAGGAAGACCATGCCGACCACGTAGCCGACCTGCGTCACCGTGATCAAAGTGCCGGCCGCTGCCGGACCGAGGTGGAAGATCGTGCTCAGCGACGCCAGGAGCGGCTGGGCGTAGTAGAGGTTGGCGACGGTCAACCCGGAGGCGACGGCCAGCAGCCCGACCAGCCATCCCGGAACGCCGTGGGCGGCCCCGGCGGGCGCCGGACGACGCACGGACCTGGTCGTGCGGGGAGCGGACACGAGGACCTCCTCGTGTCGGGAACCGGTGGTGCGGTTCGGGCGGGTGGAGTGGCGACCGAGCAACCCCTCGCGCCGCTCGGACGAATGCTGCAGCGCCCGCACCGGAGGATTGCTTCCCCGGTGAGGAAGATGCATCACGATATCCGTCATCTCCGACGGAGATGACCGCCGTCACCGCCGGGCGGGGGAGTCCTCGGGGGGCGTCACCTCGAACGCCTCGACGGCCCCCGGCAGCGGCTGCGCGAAGGCGTCACGCCGCAGCCGCCGGCCGAGCGCGGTGACCGCGGGTTCGGTGTAGCGGGCCGCCAGGGGCCCGACGACGACCAGGATCAGGACGTACGCGGTGGCCAGGGGGCCGATACGGGGCTGCGTGGCGACGGCGAGGCCCGCGATGACGATGGAGAACTCCCCGCGTGCGACGAGCGCGCCACCCGCCCGCAGCCTGCCCCGCGCGTGGATGCCCGCCCGCCGGGCGGCGTACCAACCGGTGACGATCTTGGTTCCCGTGGTGACCAGCGCCAGGGCCAGCGCCGGGAGCAGCACGGGCGGGATCGCCGCCGGATCGGTGGACAGCCCGAAGAACACGAAGAAGACGGCGGCGAACAGATCGCGCAACGGCGTCAGCAGACGTCCCGCTCCCGCCGCAACCTCACCGGACAGGGCGATGCCCACCAGGAACGCCCCGACGGCCGCCGACACCTGCAGTTTCTGGGTGATGCCCGCCACCACCAGCGCCAGGCCGAGCACGACCAGCAGGAGCATCTCGGGGTTGTCGGAGGAGACCGCCTTGCTGAGCAGCCGGCCGTGGCGCAGCGCCAGGTACAGCACCGTGCCCACGGTGCCGAGGGCGATCGCCAGCGTCACGCCTCCGGCAGCCAGGCCCAGGCCCGCCAGCAGGGTGGTCAGCAGCGGCAGGTAGACCGCCATGGCCAGGTCCTCGATGACGAGGACGCCGAGCACCACGGGCGTCTCGCGGTTGCCGAGCCGGCCGAGGTCGGTGAGCACCTTCGCGATGACACCGGACGAGGAGATCCAGGTGACCCCGGCCAGCGCGACGGCGGCCACCGGCCCCCATCCCAGCAACAGCGCCGCCACCGCGCCGGGTACCGCGTTGAGGACGAAGTCCACGACCCCCGACGGGTACTGCGCGCGCAGATTGGTGACCAGTTCCGACGCGCTGTACTCCAGGCCGAGCAGCAGGAGCAGCAGGACCACGCCGATCTCGGCCCCCACGGAGATGAAGTCCTCGCTCGCCGACAGCGGCACGATGCCGCCGTGCCCGAAGGCCAGTCCGGCCAGCAGGTAGAGCGGCACGGGCGACAGCCCCATCCGGCCGGCGAAGCGCCCGATGAGGCCCAGCCCGAGGATGACGGCGCCGAGCTCGATGAGCAGCGCGGTGGTGTCGTGCATCGTCACCGCCCCGCCACGATCGCGGCCAGTGCGTCCACGCCCTCACGCGTGCCGACCACCACGAGCGTGTCCCCGATCGCCAGCCGGAAGTCCGGCCCGGGGGAGGGGTGCGCGGTGGTCCGGCGCATCACGGCCACGACGGAGGGGTGCGCGGTGGTCCGGCGCATCACGGCCACGACGGAGGCCCCGGTCAGCGTCCGGGCGCGGTGTCACCCAACGGGCGCCCCGCGTACGGCGACCTGGAGTCCACCGGGATCTGTTCGGTGACCAGCCCGATGCCCTCCGTCCGCACCGCCTCCAGCGGTGTCGGGTCCAGCAACCGTGCCAGCCCGGCGGCCTCGTCGGCTTCCAGTGGGACCGACATCCCGCACGCGTCGGGATCGTCGGCCTCGTAGAAGCCGAGGAACCTCCGGCCGTCCTGGTGGACCACCACCGACAGGTTCCGCCCGGTGCGCGTGGTCACGTCGTACTGCGTGCCGATGCCCGGAAGGGTCGTCCGCCGTATGCCCACTCCTGCCTCCCAGGCGACCTGCACCCCACCCCTGCGGACGGCGTGCTCTTGACCAGCGACTTTTACATCCTTATTACGTTCATCCGGAGCGTTCTATTCCGAACGCGCCGGTCGTCGCGTGGTCGGGCAGGAGGGGGCGGCGCCGGTCACTCCTCGCCGGAGAACCGTTCCCACGCGGACTGCCGGGCGATCCCGAGGGCTTCGCCGATCCGGGTCCAGGTGACACCGCGGCGCCGCAGTTCCTGCACCCATGAGCGCAGATCGGCCTCGGCCCGGTCGATGTGCGCGGCGACGCGCGGGATGTGGCCCAGCATCTCCGCGTCGGTCAGCGATGCCCAGAGCGGCAGGGGAGCTCCCGGCGGGGTGCCCAGGCTTCCGTCGATGATCGATGCGGACAGCGCCACGCATTCGTTGCAGATCTGCACGCCGGCGCCCGCGACCAGCTTCTCGACCTCGCGGTCCGGCTTGCCGCAGAAGGAGCACCGGGTGAATGCGTCCTGGATGCCAGAGGGGGGCACGGCTCACTCCTTGGTTGTCAGGGATTCCCTGACAAGCTAGAGCGTCAGGGAATCCCTGACAAGCCGTTCGCGTGCGTCATCTCGTCGCCGGAACCGGCCAGGTGAGGAGGTGTCAGCTTGGCCGATGCGGCCCCGGTCCTGCCGCGCGGCGGGACCGGGGCCGGCCGGATCAGGCTGCGGGCCCCACCGTCGGGGGCTGGGACAGGGCGGCCTTGACGCTTCGCGTCTGCTCGTCGGCGAGGACCTCGAACCGGTCGTGGGTCAGGGCCTCCATGGTCAGTTCCGCAACGCTGGCGGCGCTGATCTTCGGCGCGTCCGTCCATGCGCTCAGGTCGGTGTCCACGAATCCGCAGTGCACACCGACGACCAGGGTGCCCTGGTCGTGCAGGCCCTTGCGCAGGGCGTCCGTCAGCGACCACTGCGCGGCCTTGGACGCGGCGTAGCCGGGGAACTGCGGCTGCCCGGCCCAGGAGGCCAGTGACAGCATGTTCACCAGCGCCCCGCCGCCGTTGCGGGCCAGCACCGGGGCGAAGGCCCGGGACACCGCCCAGGTGCCGAAGTAGTTGACCTCCATCGCCTGCCGTGCGCCGTCGAGGCCGCCCGACAGCAGCCCGGTGGTCGCGCCTCCGATACCGGCGTTGTTGACCAGGATGGAGACGTCGCCCGCCGCCTCGGCGGCCGCGGCTGTCTGCGCCTCGTCCGTCACGTCCAGCCGCAGCGGGACGAGGTCCGGATCGGTCACGCTCTTCGGGTCGCGGACGCCGGCGTAGACCTTGGCCGCGCCCTGCTCCAGGAGCGCCCGGGCGAACGCGCGCCCGATCCCTCGGTTGGCTCCCGTCACGAGGGCGACGGATCCCTTGATGTCCATACGGCTTTCCTTTGCGACACGCCCTCTCGGCAGGGCACCGGACACGGCTCGAGCACGCGGCCCTTCGGGGTCCGCGGTTCCAGGCTAGCATCTGGATTTAATAATGAAAGTCAGAGCTCGTCAGGTTGTGGCGACGACGCGGCCCCACGCGCGAAACCGCAGGTGGGGCCGGAGAACGGGCCGGAGGCGGGGCCTGGGTGTCCGCCTCAGAGGGCGAGGGCGCCGCCGTCGATCGGGAGCGTGGCGCCGTGGATGTGCGCGGCGTCCTCGCCGGCGAGGAAGACCACCGCGGCGGCGACCTCCTTGGCGGTGCCCGGCCGCTTGGCGGGGTAGTTCTGGGCGAGCTTCTCCAGCAGGGTGCGGTAGACCTCGTTGGCCTCGGTGACGGTCGGGCCGGGAGCGACGGTGTTGACCCGCACCCCCTTGGAGGCCAGCTCGACCGCCCAGGACTTCGTCAGCGAGTGCAGACCGGCCTTGGTGGCCCCGTAGAGCGCCGCGAAGTCCATGCCGACGACACCGTTGATCGACCCCACGTTGATCACCGATCCGGCGCCGCGCTCCACCATGGCGGGCACCAGCGCGGCCGCGAGCAGGAACGGGACCTTGACGTTGACCGCCAGCGCCTCGTCGATCTGCTCCTCGGTCGCCTCCGTCATCGACTGCGGCGGGACCAGGTAGGCGGCGTTGTTCACCAGGATGTCGATCGGCCCGCCCGCGAGCGCCGACGCCTCCTGCGCCAGCCGCCGGACCTCCGCACCGCCCGCCGCCAGATCGGCCTGGACGAAGTGCGCCCGGCCCCCCTGTGCCGTGATCCCCTCGACGACCCCGGCACCGCGCTCCGCGCTGCGCCCGGTGACCACGACGGTGGCACCCTCAAGTGCCAGGGCTTCCGCGACCGCACGTCCGATGCCGCTCGTCGAACCGGTGACGAGCGCGGCGCGGCCCAGTAGACGTCCCATTGCACAACCTCCAAGGAATGACGGGTACTTCCGCGCGTGACGGCGCGGGCGAGCCGGACCGGTCGCAGAAGTGATTGCTACGTCAAGTAAATCGAGGAGTGCTTGCCCCGTCAAATATCCTGCCGACGAGGTGGGTTGGCGGCCCGCGGGCCGGGCGCCCGGCGGTTCAGGGGCGGGGCCAGGGCCGTCCGGCGAGGCGTTCGATGTCGGTGTTGAAGCGCCTGAGGTAGGAGGCGAAGGCGGCGATGTCCTGGTCCGGCCAGTCGGCCATGACCTTGTCCAGGCCGCCGATGATGGCGTCGCGCTCCTCGTCCAGCATGCGGGCGCCCTGGGGCGTGATGCGGAACTTGCGCGCCATGCCGCCCTCCGGGTCGGGGATGCGTTCCACGAGCCCGGCGCGCATGGCCGCGGCGGTCTGCCGGTTGAGGGTCGAGGCGTCGAGCGCGAAGGCCTCGCTCAGCTCGCCGATCGACATGGGCCCCTGGACCCGGATGCGGCTGAGGAGGATGTACGCGCTGCGGTCCAGGGCGCCGGACCTGTGGCGCAGCAGTTCGTGGCGGCTGAGGAGCATCTGCTCGTACTCGACCTCGTGGGTAGACCTGCCCATAGCTCTTCCGCCTCCTGCCGTCCGCCGGGCCGCCGGTGTGCGTGTGCGGCGCCCGCTGTCATCCTCGCACAGCGCGTGCACCAGCCACATCATGTGCGTGATGCACTTCCTATGTACGATGCACATCGATCCCGAACGCAGGACCGTCAGGCGAGGAGTGCCGTCATGAACGCCCCACAACCCACAGCCCGTGCAGGGGGCGTGGTCGCCACGCTGGCCCTCGCCGGCATCACCGCCGCGATCATGCAGACGCTCGTCACCCCGCTGCTGACGGAGCTGCCGCAGATCCTGCACACCTCGTCCTCGAACGCCGCCTGGGTGATCACCGCCACCCTTCTGGTGGCGGCCGTGTGCGTGCCCGTCTTCGGGCGCCTCGGCGACCTGGTGGGCAAGCGGCGCATGCTGGTGGTCTGCTCGGTGCCGCTCGTGGCGGGCTCGGTGGTGTGCGCCCTGTCGTCCTCCGTCACGCCGATGATCGTCGGACGGGGTCTGCAGGGCATGGGCATGGGCATGGTGCCGCTCGGCATCGCCCTGCTCCGTGACGTGGTGCCCGCGGAGAAGCTCAGCTCCTCCATCGCCCTGGTCAGCGCCTCCATGGGCATCGGCGGCGGTCTGGGCCTGCCGATCGCCGCCGCGATCGCCCAGTACGCCGACTGGCGCGTGCTCTTCTGGGGCTCCGCGGGCCTGGCCGCCGTCGTCGCGGTGCTGATCTGGTTCTTCATCCCCGAGGTTCCCGCCGGCGCCAAGGGCCAGCGCTTCGACGTGCCCGGCGCGCTCGGACTGGGCGTCGGACTGGTCTGCCTGCTGCTCGCCGTCTCCAAGGGAGCCGACTGGGGCTGGGGTTCGGCGACCACGCTCGGCCTGTTCGGTGCCGCCGTCGTCGTGCTGGCCGGCTGGGGCTGGTGGGAACTGCGCACCCGCGACCCGCTGGTCGACCTGCGGACCACGGCCCGGCCCCGGGTGCTGATCACCAACCTGGCCTCGGTCTTCGTGGGCTTCGGCATGTACGCCGGGATGCTGGTCGTCCCGCAGTTGCTGCAGTTCCCCAAGGCGACCGGCTACGGCCTCGGCCAGTCCATGCTCGCGGCGGGCCTGTGGCTCCTGCCGGGCGGCATCATGATGATGATCGTCTCTCCCCTGGGCGGCAAGCTGACCAATGCCCGCGGCCCCAAGTTCACCCTGATGTGCGGCGCCCTGGTCCTCGCCGCCGGGTACGGCCTGTCGCTGGTGCTGACGGGCTCCGCCTGGGGTCTGATGCTGGCGGTCATGGTCGTCAACAGCGGCGTGGGACTCGCGTACGGATCGATGCCCGCCCTGATCATGGGTTCGGTCCCGTTGTCGGAGACCGCCGCCGCCAACGGCTTCAACGCCCTGATGCGTTCGCTGGGCACCTCGGTGGGCGCCGCCGTGATCGGTGTCGTCCTCTCCCAGATGACCACGACCGTGGGCGGCTACACCTTCACCTCCGAGAACGGCTTCCGTACCGGCCTGGTGATCGGCTGCGGCATCGCGCTGGTCGCCGCGCTCGTCGCCATGGCCATCCCGGCCGCCCGCGCCGCGTCGGGCGACGCCGAGGCCGCGCCGGCCCCGGTGGCCAAGCAGGCGGCCCTGGAGAACTGATCCGCCTCACGAACCCCACGGTTCCCCCGGGCGATCGGTCGACGAGACGCGGGGCAGCGGCCGCACTCCCGCATGACGGGCGTGCGGCCGTACGCGTCCCTGTTCCGCGTCGTACCGGAGAAGGCCGGGGCATACGAGGCTCAGGGCCGTCGGTGTGGCCGGCAGCGTCTCCTCCGGCTGATCACCTTCTGCCATCGCCTGACCGCCCTGTACAGGCCCTCGCGGTCGACGGGACGCCACCCGCCCCGACCGGCGCCGAGGGCTGATCGCCTCCCCTGGCGGGTTCGGACGGACGGCTGCAGATGCGCGGTGGCCGAGCCGGTGCCAGAGTCGGGAACGACCGTGATCACCCCGCGAGGCTCCGAGGCCGCGGAGGTGGGGAGCGGTCGTCAGAGGGAGCCGCCTCCGCGCGGGACGCGGCCGCCCGGGGCATCGACCGAGAGGCCGCCGTGGGAAGCTCGGAGACGGGAGCGGACACCGAGGTGGTGGAAGCGGTCGAGGCTGAACTGTCCGCCTACATGGCGGAACGGCGCCTCACCGGATCGGGTGTCCTGCCCGCGGACGCCACCTTGGCCGGCACCCTCACGGAGTTCGTGTCGCGTGGTGGCGCCCGGCTGCGCGCACGCTGCCTGTGGTGGGGCTGGCTCGCGGCGGGTGGGCCGGTCGCCCGGGACGAGGTCGTGACCCCGGTACGGCTGGGGGCGGCGCTGGAGCTGTTGCAGGCCTGCGCGCTGATCCACGACGACGTGATGGACCGCTCGGACACACGCCGGGGCGGGCCGGCGGTGCACGCGCAGTTCACCGAGGCGCACCTGCGGGCGGGCTGGTCCGGGGACGCGGCGGCCTATGGATTCGCGCAAGCGGTGCTGGCCGGCGACCTGGCCTTGGTGTGGGCGGAAGACCTCCTCAGGACCGTGCCGCTGGGCGACGTGGTGCGCCGTCAGGTCGAAGGGCTGTGGCAGGCCATGCGCTCCGAGATGGTGGCGGGCCAGCACCTCGACCTGCGCCTGCAGGCGGAACGCTCGGACGACCCCAGGGCGGCCCTGCGTACCGCCGAACTGAAGTCCGCCCTCTACAGCGTCGCCCGCCCGCTGGCAGTGGGCGCGGTCGCCGCCGGTGCGGACGACCGCACGACCGAGGTCCTGCACGAGTTCGGCCGCCGGATCGGCCTGGCCTTCCAGCTCCGTGACGACTTGCTGGGCGTCTACGGGGACCCGGCAGAAACGGGCAAACCGTCAGGCGACGACATCCGCTCGGGAAAGCTCACGTACCTGACGGCCGTGGCGCTGCAACTGGCCCGGCGGTCCGGCTCGCCCGCAGCCGAAGCCCGCATCCGCGCGACGCTCGGCAACCCCGATGCGGACGAGACGGCGCTCGACGGCCTCCGCGGGCTGTTGCGGGACCTGGGTGCGGTGCAGGCGGTGGAGACCCGGATCGCCGCCTTGGCCGACGAGGCCGCCGGTCTCCTCACAACCGGGCTCCTCGAACCGCAGGGCGTCCGTTCCCTGGCCCGGCTGGCCCGCCGTATAGGTGCGGTCGCCGTCGTATGACGCCGCCGGTTCCACCCGCCCCGAGTCGCAGGAGGACTGCTGATGAGGTCCGTTCAGGGCCCCACCGATCACGTGGTCGTCGTCGGCGCAGGGCTGTCCGGGCTGGCCACTGCACTGCACCTGCTGGGCGCGGGTCGCCGGGTGACCGTTCTCGAGCGGGCCGGTGGACCCGGGGGCCGCGCCGGTCTGCTCGAGCTCGGGGGTTACCGCATCGATACCGGGCCGACGGTACTGACCATGCCCGATCTCCTCGAGGAAGCGTTCGCGGCCACCGGCGGCACCCTGGCCTCGCGGGTGGAGCTACAGCCGCTGCACCCCGCCTACCGCGCGCAGTTCGCCGACGGCTCCGCCCTCGACGTGCATTCCGACCCTGCCGTGATGGAGGCCGAGGTCGCCCGGTTCGCAGGCGGGCGGGAGGCACTGGGGTACCGGCGGCTGCGGCGCTGGCTGAGCGAGCTGTACCGGGTGCAGATGCGCGGCTTCATCGACGTCAACTTCGACTCGCCCCTGTCGCTGCTCACCCCCGACCTCGCCCGGCTGGCGGCGCTCGGCGGATTCGGCCGGCTCCAGCCGCGCATCGCGCGCTTCGTCAAGGACGAGCGTTTGCAGCGCGTCTTCTCGTTCCAGGCCCTGTACGCCGGAGTGCCACCCGCCCGGGCGCTTGCCGCGTACGCCGTGATCGCCTATATGGACACGGTCGCCGGTGTGTACTTCCCACGAGGCGGCATGCACGCCGTGGCCCGTGCGCTCGCCGCCGAGGCCGCCGGCGCGGGGGCCGACCTCCGCTACCACAGCGAGGTGGCCGTCCTGGAGCGCAGCACGGGCGGCAGGGTCACGGCCGTACGCACCGCCGAGGGTGAACGGTTCGCCTGTGACGCCGTGGTCCTCACCCCCGACCTGCCGGTGGCGTACCGGCTCCTCGGTCGCGTCCCCCGGCGGCCGGTACGGCTGCGCTGGTCGCCCTCCGCGTTCGTGCTGCACGCCGGAACCCGCCGGACGTGGCCGCAGCTGGCACACCACACCCTTTCCTTCGGCGGCGCCTGGACCCGCACCTTCGACGAACTGACCCGCCTCGGACGGCTCATGAGCGACCCCTCCCTGCTCATCACCCGCCCCACCACCACCGACCCCTCCCTCGCCCCCGAAGGCCGGCACCTGCACTACGTCCTCGCCCCGTGCCCCAACCTCTCCACCGGCCCCGCCGACTGGGCCCAGCTGGGCCCCACCTACCGGGAGCGCCTGGTGGAAGAACTGGAAAAGCGCGGGCTGGAGGGGTTCGAGGCGTCCGTCGAGACCTCGCGGACCGTCTCACCTGCCGACTGGGCGGCCGAAGGGCACGCCGCGGGCACACCCTTCTCCGCCGCTCACACCTTCGCCCAGACCGGCCCCTTCCGCGCCCGCAACCTCGTCCACGGTGCCGAGAACGTCGTGCTGGCCGGTTGCGGCACCGTACCGGGTGTCGGAGTGCCCACCGTGCTGATCTCCGGGAAGCTAGCGGCCGCCCGCATCGCCGGGGACCGTGCGGTGGCCCGGCACCGGCCGCGCAGGAGCGTCCCGTGACCGCCCGTGAACTCGACGCCGCGGGGATCACCGAGCCCCGGACGCGGGCAGCCTACAGCCGCTGCCGGGCGCTGAACGCACGGCACGGCAAGACCTACTTCCTGGCCACCCGGTTGCTCACCCCGGACCGCCGCCCCTTCGTCCACGCCCTCTACGGCTTCGCCCGGTGGGCCGACGACATCGTCGACGACTGCCACGACGGCAGCGGTGTCACCTCCGCCGCCCGGAAGCAGGCGCTCGCCGAGTTGGAGACGGTGCTGCTGGACGGACTGCGCACGGGCCACGCGGACCATCCCGTGGTCACCGCGCTCGCCGACACCGTCCGCCGGCACCGACTCGACCACACGCTGTTCACCGACTTCATGGCCTCGATGCAGATGGACCTGACGGTCACCGCCTACCCCACCTACGGCGACCTGGCCGGCTACATGCACGGTTCGGCCGCGGTGATCGGCCTCCAGGTCCTGCCGGTCCTCGGCACCGTGACGTCGCGTGAGGAGGCCGCTCCTGCGGCGGCCGCACTCGGCGTCGCCTTCCAGCTCACCAATTTCCTGCGCGACGTCGGGGAGGATCTCGACCGCGGTCGCGTCTACATCCCCGGCGACATCCTGGGCGCCCACGGGGCCGACCAGGCCCTCCTGACGTGGTGCCGGCAGCGGGGCACCACCGACCCACGGGTCCGCGCCGCCCTTCACGAGACCGCCGCTCTCACCCGCGGTGTGTACCGGCGGGCCGCCACCGGCATCGGCCTGCTCGCACCTGTCTCGCGCCCCTGCGTCCGAACGGCACTGGTGCTCTACCGGGGCATCCTCGACGAGATCGAGGCCGCCGGCTACCCGGTGCTCCACCGCCGCGTGGCCGTGCCCCGCCACCGCCGTGCGCGCGAAGCCGCCCGTGGTCTGATCGCCGTCGCCTCGAGCCGCGCCGTCCATCGGGCCTGCCCGCGCCCGGCGCCGTCCGGTGCCGCATCCGACACTCCCGAGGGGTCGCCGGTATGAGCCGCTCCCGCCGTCCGTTCCATCCGCTGGCCCTGCTCAGCGGTGGCAAGTGGCAGGACCAGCCGCCCACCTGGCACGAGGCCAAACCGGCCCTCGTCGCGGCCGCGCTGAAGCGCGCCCAGGCCCGGCCGTCCGGGAACTGGTACGTGGTGGCGGCCAGCTCGGAGGTCGGCAGCGGGCGCATCACCGGGAGGTGCGTGGCCGGCGTCGAACTGGTGCTGTGGCGGGACCGTCAGGGGCGAGTCCGGGCCGCCCCCGGCGCCTGCCCCCACCTGGGCGCTCCGCTGTGCGAAAGCTTCGTGCGGGACGGCACGATCGTCTGCCACTGGCACGGCCTCGCGCTGAAGCCCTCGGGGTTTCCCGGCTGGGAGCCCTACCCCGCCCACGACGACGGCCTCTTGGTGTGGGCGCGTCTGGACGCCGTCGGCGGTGAGGAGCCCTCGGCGGCGCCGCCCGTCCCCACGCGGCCCGCCCTCGCTTCGTCACTGACGGCCGTCATGACCGTCGCCGGACGTTGCGAACCCGAGGACGTCGTCGCCAACCGGCTCGACCCCTGGCATGGCGCCTGGTTCCACCCTCACTCCTTCGCCGACCTGAGTGTCGCCGAGGCCCCTGCCGCCCATGACTCGGGTCCGGCAGACGTCGCCGTGGACCGGTTCCTGGTCGACGTCTCCTTCCGCGTCCGTGGGCGCCTCGGCGTTCCGGTGCGGGCGGAGTTCACCGCGCCCGGGCCGCGCACCGTGGTGATGCGGATCGTCTCCGGGGAGGGCGCCACCAGTGTTGTGGAAACCCACGCCACACCCCTCGGCCCCGGCAGCGACGGACGACCGCGCACCGCCGTGATCGAAGCCGTCGTCGCCCACTCGCCGCGCCGGGGCTTCACCCTCGCGCGCCGGGCGGCGCCGCTGATGCGGTCGCTGATGCGGCGCGGTGCCGGCCGGCTGTGGCGCGAGGACCTCGCCTACGCCGAGCGCCGCTACGCCCTGCGCAGCCAGGGCCGGTTCCCCGGCTGACGCCCTGCCGTGCGGTGAGCGGCCGTGGGGAGCGGCCCCGTTCGACGGGGTGCCGTAGGGCCTCGGCGGATTCAGCCGCACCGGGACAGGGCGCGCATGACGTGGTTCCGCCCACCCAGAGGGACCGACCACAACGGGTGGCCGCGTACGCCCCAGGTCGCCAGGAGCGCGTTCGCCGCCTGCATGCCCGTGGTCGCCGCGCGCTCCATCAAGGCCACCGGCAGCGCGGTGCGCACCAGGTCTCCGGCGAGCACCAGGTGGGGGTGGGAGGTGAGCACGCCGGGCCGGTCCTGGTAGCCGCCGACGGAGAAGAGCGGGCAGTCCTGCCGCCACTCGTGGCGGCTGTCGACCAGGGTCGCCCCGGCGCACTCGGGGTAGATCCGGTGCAGTTCGCGCAGCATCGAGTCCGCGACGACGGTCCGGTCGGCGGCTGGGTCGACGGCGTACGCGTGAAGCTCCACCACCGAACCCCCGGTTTCCCGAGCCCACCGGGCCGCCTCTCCCTCCCAGTGGCTCAGGACACTGACGTTGTCCACCGGGCCGAAGCCGCTGGTCCCCAGGAAGCCGGGCCGGTCGGGCCGCACGGGCCGGTCCAGCCAGCAGCGCGAGACCAGGAAGGGCGGCGCCTGCCGTAGGCGTTCGACGCCCGCGCGCCAACCGCCCCTCTCCAGGCCGGGTGACGCCGCGACCACGGCCTGAAGCCCGGCCGTGTCGAGGGCGAGGACCACCGCGTCGTACCCGTGCTCCTGCGGCGCGTGAGGTGAACCGGTCGCGGTGACCGTGAGCCGGAAGCCGTCCCCGTCGGGGTGCACGGCCAGCACCGTGCGACCGGTACGGATGGCGGTCCCCATCCCGGACAGGTGGTCGGACAGCGGCTCCCACAACGCCTGCGGATACGGCTCGCGGGGAACGTCGAACAGCAGCCCCTCCGACGAACCGAGGAAGTAGATGTGGAACATCAGCACCAGCTCGGCGGCGGACAGCTCCTTCGGGTCGGCGAAGAAGCTGCGCGAGAACACCTCGAAGGCCAGGTCCCGGGCCTCTTCCGGGAAACGGATGTCGTCCAGGAAGGCGCTCGCGCTGATCCCGTCGAGCCGCTCGTACACCTCAGGGACGCGCACGTCCAGCAGCGGCAGGGCGGCCCGCGGGTTCATCCGGGCCAGGCTCGACCAGCGGAAGCTGGGGCTGAGCGCGACGAAGCCCAGCACGCTCCACGGCGGTGTGCGCGGCACGTTGCGGAAGCTGTCACGGGCGCCGGTGCCGCGCTGGAGCGGGTAGTCGGCCAGCGGTCGCAGCGAGTCGAGACCAGGGTCGACCCGACGGAACAGTGCGCGCAGGTTGTAGTACTGGCGGAAGAAGGCGTGGAAACCCCGGCTCATCGTGACCGGGCGGCCGTCGGCCAGAGTGGTCCGCCATCCGGCGGCCCTGCCGCCGAGCACCTCCTCCCGCTCCAGCAGGTCGACCCGGACGCCGCGCTCGGCGAGTGCGGCGGTCGCGGCGATCCCGGCGATGCCTCCACCCACCACGGCGACGCGGGGCCCAGGTGCCGGAACACGATCGGCGCCGTCCCGCGCCGGCCACAGGCCGGCCCTGCGATCGCGGCCGGGACGGACCGGCCGGAAGGGGGGATTCACGGGCATGCGGTGGCCTTTCGTCGTGGAACCAGAGGGAGCTCCAGCAATGAGCGCAGCATGGCCGGCACCGGTGTGGTGAGACCGATCGCCCACTCCTCGTGCAGGGTTGACGTGCCGTCGAGGAAACGCAGGATCCGGTCCGGGGGGTTGCGGCTGAACAGAGCTTCGAAGAAGCCCGCCCCACCGGCCCGGCCGGTCGCCAGCGCACGCAGCATGACGGCGTCCATGAAGCGGTGACGTGCGGCGTGCGGTACGGGTGGCCGGGGGGTCCGGCCGGCCTGCCAGGCGGCGGCCACCGCGGCCGACTGCCGCTGGATCCCGGCGAAGGAGTACCCCGTCGACGGGCGGGTGGCGCCCCCTGCCACGCCGATCCGGAACACGCTGTGCCCCGCGCGACGGGGGAAGCGCCCGTCCGTCATGGGGATGACCCCCTGTTCGACAGCTGTCACGGAGTAGTGCGAGATGCGCCTCCCGCGGACGTACTCCTCCAGTGCCGCGTCGTAAGCGGACCCCGTCATCGGTTCGGCGGAGAACTCCGTGTACTCGACCAGTGCCTCGCGAGGGGTGAAGGGCAGCACGTAGGCGAAGGACAGGCCGTGTTCGGGCTGGCGGGTGCGGAAGTCCATCAGGTCGGCGACTTCGGGGTCGAAGCGGTCGTCCCGGGTGGTGACGAACCAGCCCCGGAAGTGCTGCAGGAGCGTGGTGCGGGCGGCCGGCAGGTCGCTCGGGGGCCGTGAGTCGAAGACCCAGCGGGCGTTCAGCCGGATCGCACGTCCTGCCACGTCGTGGCCGGTCACTTCGGCGCCTCCCGGCACGTCGCGCACCTGGGTCACGGTCGCCGCGACCCTTCGTACTCCGGGCCGGCGCTCGAGCACGGCACCGACTCCGTGGAGGAAGTCGGCCGAGCGGATCATCCGGTAGGCGCGAGGGGACGTGAACGAGATGTGGCGGCCGTCCCTGGCCGTGATCCGCATCCGGTGCCAGCGGGCGGCCACCAGGCTGTCGTACTCGTCCTGCTCGTGCTCCCAGGAGCACCATGTCCGGGCGGGGGAGCGGAGGGGCGACCCCGCCGGGGGCTCGACGAGCACGACCGATGCGGGCAGGCCGCGCGGACCCGGCGAGGCTGTCAGACGGTGGGCCAGCGACAGCCCGGCGGCGCCCGCCCCGACGATCACGACGTCGACGGCATCCAGGTGGTCGGCCTCGGTCAACGGATCCTCCCGAACGGTGACGCGTGCGGAGCGGTTGTGGCGATGATCGCCGCTTCCGCGGCCGGGAGGGACCACGGTCGACCCGGACACGCGCTTCTTGATCCGTCCGTGGACGTGCCCGCCGAGGTGCGCCTCGACGGGACCGAGGGTGGGATGGGCACTGGCCGGACATGGCCGGCGTTCGCCGTCCCCGTACCTTTCCGGCGGCAGAGGAGCACGGCATGACCCTGATGCACGGTGGCGAACTCGCGTCCGCGTTCGACCACGCCGCCACGCTGTACGACCGGATGGTCGCCGTCAATCCGGGCTACCACGCCCATCTGCGACGGTCGGCACGGCGGCTGCGGCTGCCTGCCGGTGGTTCGGGCATGCGGCTGCTGGACCTGGGGTGCGGCACCGGTGCGTCCACCGTCGCCCTGCTCACGGCGGCCCCGCGTGCGCGGATCACCGCGGTCGACTCCTCCGAGGGCATGCTCCATGTCGCGGCCGGCAAGCGATGGGGCCCTGGTGTCACCTTCCACCACGCCCCGGCCGAGGGCCTTGCCGAAGCGGGGGCGGCCGGACCGTTCGACGCGGTGTTCGCCGCCTACCTCTTCCGCAACGTGGCCGACCCTGATCTGGTCCTCGCCCGGGTGCTGGACACGATGGCCCCCGGCGGGCGCATCGCGGTCCACGAGTACACCCTCAGCGGGCGGCCTCGCCATCGCGCGGTATGGACCGCGGTGTGCCGGGGACTGCTCCTGCCCGTCGCGCGCCTGACCGGGGACCGCCCCCTGTACGAGCATTTGTGGCGCAGCGTCCTCGCGTTCGACACCGCCGACGTCTTCGCCGCACGGATGCGACGGGCGGGCTTCCGGCAGGTGCGGGTCCTGCCCTTGCCCGGCTGGCAGACCGGCGTCGCGCACACCTTCGTGGCACGAGCGCCGGTCGGCGGCCGGACGTGACACCGTGCGGGGTCCCCGGCTCGCGGTGAGCCGGGGACCCCGCCGGTTTCAGACGGACCTGCGCGCTGCGGATGCGCCGTTCGGCGATCCGGTGATGGTGAACTGGGAGCCGGGCTCGATCAGTACGTTGCCCTGGGCCGAGTTCGTGATCGTGACGTTGGTCAGGGTGGCACTGCCGCGGGCGCCGCTCATCGCGAGGATGCCGGAGCCGTTGACGGAGTTGTCGATGCGGACGTCGGTGACCTTGACGCCGGGCATGGAGCCGCCGCCCGTCTTGAACTGGATGCCGTCGTAGGTCGAGTCGTGGATCTCGGTGTCCCGGATGGTCACGCCCGGGATGTCCGTGCCCTGGGCGAAGAGCGTGATGGCGCCGAACTCCTGCGCCTCGCCCCAGAACGCGCCGCCCGTCCGGTACAGGGCGTTGCCCGAGATGGTGGTCTGACCGGAGAAGGGGATCGGGTCGTGGTCGGTGGCGAGCATGATGCCCGGGTAGTTCATCGTGTCGGAGACGATGTTGTTCTCGATGGTGTTGCCGTAGCCGCCGTAGACCGCGATGCCGTTGGCCCGCCAGGGCAGCTGGATGGTGTTGTTGCGGAAGTGGTTGTCGTGGCCGACGTCGACGGAGGTGTCCTTGACGTACTTGCTGGCCCACACCGCCAGCGCGTCGTCGCCGGTGTTGCGGAACGAGGAGTTGTAGACGGTGGAGTTGCGGGTGCCGTTGGCGAAGTTGATGCCGTCGGCGTAGGTGTCGCGGATCCGGACGCCGGTGAACTCCAGCCCGTCGCCGGGGCCCCACAGCTCGGGGATGTTGGAGTAGTCACGGCCCACCCAGACGCCGACGTTGGCGTGCTCGATCCACACGTTGGTGATCTTCGTGTCCTTGCCGAAGCGCCCGTTGAGGCCGACACCGCCCTCGGCGTTGCCGTCGCCGCCGCGGATGGTGCCCGAGCCGAAGATGGCGATGTCGGAGATCTGGGTGTTGCCGTCGATGTCGAAGCCGAAGTTGCCCTCGTGCGGGTGGTTGATGCCGCCGGCGTTCTGCGGCGGGGTCAGGGTGTAGAGCTGGGAGTGCCACATGCCCGCGCCGCGGATGGTGACGTCCTTGATGCCCACCTGGTTGTACTGGCCGCGGTTGAGCGGGTCGTCGGTGAGGATCTTCTGCTCCTGCCGCCACTGCCCGGCCGGGATCCACACGCAGGAGATCTGGCCGTTCTGGTCGGCGGTGACCGCCCGCTGGATGGCGTCGGTGTCGTCGAGCCCGTCGCCGGGGACGGCCCCGTACTCGGTGATCGAGGTGCAGTTGGCCGGCTTGCTCAGCGCGGGAGCCACCTGCTCCAGGTCGATCAGGTCGATGACGTAGTAGGCCGCCGAGTCGCCCGCGTCGCGCTGCAGACGGAACGTGGTGCCCTGCGGGTACGTGCGCGACAGCAGCGCGTGCGCCTCGTCGAACAGCCGCCGCGCGTCGCCGCCCGGCCGGTTGGTCAGCCCCTCCGGGTCGTCGGTGCTGCCGTACAGCCAGCTGTGCTTGGAGGAGAGGTTCAGCTTCTGCACGAACGTGCCGTCGGCGTACAGGCTGATGGTGGCGTCGGCTCCGCCGCCGGCGGAGGCGTCGGGGATGGAGTTGCGCACCACGATGGAGTTGGTGGACGTGGTGGAGGTGAACTCGACGTACTGACCGCCGGAGTCGAGGCGGACGGACTTGCGGCCCGAGGACTCGGTGGCGAAGTTCGTGTGCCCGAAGGTCCGCTTGGCGTCGGCGGTGAGCAGGGTGCCCTGGTAACGGCCGTCCTCGGCCTCGTACTCGGTGTACGGCAGGGCGGCGCCGCGTCCGACGACGAGGGACTTGGTGAGCACGTTGTTGTTCTCGTTGGTCTCGGTGACGACCCCGGTGGCGTCCGCGGTGGCGGTGAGCGTGGCCCCGCCGGCGGTCGCCGTCCAGGTCCCGCCGATCGCCACGTTGACCGTGGCACCGGCCGCGACCTGACCGGTCGTGCCGTTCAGCGTGGTGGTGCCGGCCTGGAGCCGGGTCACCGAACCCGCCGCGGCGGCGGTGATGCCGCGGTTGTGCACGGCGACGGTGAAGGAGACGGACGCGCCCACGGCCGGATTCGCCGGGTTCGTGGCGATGGAGGTCACCTCGAGGTCGGGGCCGGGGGCCTGGCTGACGACCAGCCGGTCCGCGGCGTTCCGGCTGTTGTTGGTGTCGTCCAGCTCGGCGACCGTGTTGCGCGGGTCGACCACCGCGGAGACGGCGTAGCTGCCGGCCGCGCGGGTGCCGGTGGAGACGGCGACGGTGGCGGACGCACCCGGGTCGAGGGCGGGCACGTCGGCGCTGCCGGCGACCGTGCCCTCCACGCTGACGTCCACGGTCGTCGCGGCCGAGCGCGCGGTGCCGGCGTTGCGCACCCCGGCGTTCACGGTGACCGCGTCCCGCTCCGACGGGGCGGCCGGTGACCAGGTCAGGCCGGTGACGGTGAGGTCGGGCGCGGGCGCCGCGGTGCCGACGACCTGGAACTCGGCGACCTGCCCGCCGGGCGCGCCGGTGTTGGAGAAGAACCGCAGGCGCACGTCGGCCCAGCGGCCGCTGACCGGGATGGTCACCGCGTTGCCCGTTCCCGGGCTGAAGGCGTAGTCCGCGCGGTCGCGCAGCGAGGTGAAGCCGGTGTCGGACGCCCCGCGGCCCAGCACCTGGATGCCCTGGGTCCTGGCGCCCCACACCGGGTCCGGGTTGAGCTTGACCACCACGGCGGTGACGTCCGCGGCGGAGCCGAGCTTCACGGTGAGGTCCGCCGGGTGGCCGGCCGCCTCCCAGTAGGTGGAGGTGGAGTCGTCGGTGGCGTTTGCGGCGACGTAGGTCTGCGTCGACGACGTGGCCTCGACCGGCTTGTTGCGCGCCAGGTTGGTGCCGGTGGGCGGCGGGTCGGTGCTGCCGCCGTCCTCTCCGTACACCTCCAGTTCGGACAGCTGCGCGGCGTTCCAGCCGGTGTTGCCGGTGACGTTGACGCGGACGTACCGGCCGTTGACGGGCGAGCTCAGGTCCACGGCGACGGTGTTGGCCTGGGCCGGGTTGAACACCCGGCCGGCGGAGGCGGAGAGCGTGGTGAACGAGGATCCGTCGGTGCTGCTCTGCAGGGAGAGCGTCTCGGTCCGGGTCTCCCAGCCGGAGGGCAGTTTGAGCACGATCCGGTCGACGGCACGGGTGGCGCCGAGGTCGACCTGCACCCACTGGGGGAAGGAGCCGGCCGGGCCCTCCCAGTAGGAGGCCTGGGCGCCGTCGGTGGTGTTCCCGGCCGGGTACGTGCCGAGGGAACCGCCGGCGGTGGCAGGGCGGCCGAGGGCGAGGTTGACGTCGGCGGCGGCAGCGTCCGAGGCCGTGGGGGCTGCCTGTGCGGTGGCGGAGATGGGTAACAGCCCGACCGTCATGAGCCCGGCCAGGACGGCGGCGGACAGCGACCGTCGGCCGAGGGGTCTCCAATGCATAGGGTCCTCTATTCCGTGGGGGCGGGGAGCGCGGCAGCCGGGCGAGGAGGAACCAGGAGGAGCAGGGGGAGCAGGGGGAGCAGGAGAAGCGGGGACCGAAGGGGAGCGTCCCGACGTGAGAGCCGGCCATGCACGCCAATTGAGTCAGCCAGTCAACTTCTTGCGGAAACTGCGTCATTAGGTTTCTCGTACGTCTCGGGTTTGTCAACAGCTTGTAATTCAGGGGTAGTTGAGGCCGAGCCGTGCTTGCGTCACTTGCGGATCGTTTGCGCGCGTGGGTCTGTGGGCCATGGCGGCATAGACCCTGTTAGGCCCTACGAACGGCGTCCGGATGAGCCGGCGTCGGTGTGGCGAGCGCTCGAAGGGGATGCAATTTATTGAGTGCCCTACGCAAGATCGCTGGCGGGCATGCGAAAGGGCCGGTGCCCGGCACGATGTCGTGCCGGGCACCGGCCCCTCACGGTGTCACTTCAGGCCGAAGGCCCGGGTGACGGTCTGGGTGACTCCGCCGCCGTTGCGCTGCTCGGCGGTGACGCGGATCGACACGTAGCCGGCCCGGTGCGGCGCGTTCAGAGCCGCCTGCCAGGTGCCCTTCTTCTGCTTGAGTCCCTGGCGCAGCCAGGTCGCGCCGTCGTCGTAGGAGACCTCCAGCCGGACCGAGGAGACCGCGTCCCCCGCGGCCGAGCTGCCGAGCACCACCGGAGAGACCGAGAGTTCCGTCCTGCGCTGCGCCCGGCCCTCGGCGTCCAGTGCCGTGCCGTAGTCCAACTGCACCAACGGGACGGCCTGCACACCCTCCGGGGCACCGGAGCTGAAGCGCCACTCGGTGCGGGTGGCGGTGGAGTAGGGGCTGAGCCCGGTGTCGCCCTTGGTGTCGACGACCAGCCGGTACGGGAGCTTCTCGGGCGCCAGGTCACCGACGCCGAACCAGGGGAAGCCCTCCATGTGGGTCAGTTGCCGGTCGCCCTGGTAGAAGGAGATCGCCTGGTACATGCGCGACCCGCCGCTGTGCGCCGACCCCGCGTCGCCGAACCCCTGGATGTAGGCGCTCATCGCGTTCTCGCCCCGGTAGGGGAGGTCGGAGGTGACCATGCGCGGCCGGGTGATCGGCCCGAACCAGCGGTCCTTGTGCACACTGCCCGCCCGGTAGGTCATCAGGTCCGTCGACGAGCCGCCCCAGCCGTCCAGCGCCGCGTTCTGCTGCCACGTGACGCCGGCGGTGACCCAGTCGGTGCGCCGCCCGGGGGCGACCACCTCGGCGGGGAGCGCGTTGGGCGAGAACCCGTTGTACGGCGGATAGTCGTACGACGGGAAGTCCAGCCGCGACTCGGTGACCTGCCGTCCGGGAGGCGGGGTGAAGTCGACGTCGACGCGCGCGAGGCTGCGGGCGTCCGTCCTGGCGGAGGGATCCACGGGAATCCCACCGAGGTGCTGGTCGACCAGGTCGTACAGGTACGTCGGCGCGGGATGCGCCTCGACCGCCAGCCGCACGCCCTTCCTGCCCGCCGCGGTGGCCTCCTTGATCAGCGCCTCCCCTTCGTCCAGGGACAGCGAGGCGACCGGGAGCTGCCCGGTCGTCACCTTGTCGGGGTCGCCGTACCAGTCGCTGCCGCGGCCCTCGCGGTCGTTGACCACCAGCAGCAGTGCCGCACCGGCGGCGCGCGCCGCCGCGGCCTGATCGGCCGGCGTCACGGCGTCGCTGTCGCGGACCACCACGGCCCTGCCGCGGGCGGACACGCCGGCGTACGCGGCCCGCGTGCCGGTACCGGCGAAGACGGCGTCCAGGCGCGAGGTGCCGTCCCGCAGTGGCCGGGAACCGGGCTGCACGAGCGGGTCGTCGAGGCGGTGGCCACGGTAGGTGATCTCCAGGGGCCGCTGCTCGGCACGGATCCTGGTGGTGAAGACGAAGCTTCCCTTGCGCACCTTGTCCTTGGTCGGCAGCGCCCACAGGCTGTCGTACGTCGCCGAGGGCCAGATCCGCTCGCGCAGGGCGCTCCCGTCGCCGGGGGTCGGAGTGCCGGAGGTGAAGGAGCGGTACAGGTCGATCCTGCTGCTCACCACGCTGGTCGGCTGCGGTGTCGCCACCTTGACCTGGCGGGCCCGGGAGGCGTCGAGCACCACGGAGCGGTCGCCGGTGAGCTCGATCTCGGGTGCCGTCAGCACCGCGAGCCCGAGGGAGTGGGGCCCGTGGAGTCCCTGCACGTCCGCCAGCGACGCGACCATGTAGGAACCGGGCGCCCAGCGGCTGGTCAGCGACCCGTCGGGAACCCACAGGTAGGTGGAACCGCCGTCCGCGCTCCGGACCTCGACCTCGCCGCTCGCGGGCCGGCCCGAGCGGTCCTTCAGGCGGATGGTGAGGTCGTACTTCTCGGACTCCACGGAGACCCCGACCGCCGTGTGGACGTCACCGCCCGCGTGGCGTGCCGTGACCCGGGCGCCGTACTGGCCCGCCGCGAGGCCCTTCGGATTCACCACGACCTCGGCGGTGGCGGTGCCGTTCGCCGGAACCGTCACCCGGTCGCCGGACAACGCGAACACCTGCGCCGGGGAGTCGCCGCGGTCGACGGAGAGCTGCAAGGTGATCGGGCGGTCGGTGGTGTTGGTGTAGGTGATCTGCCGCTTGACCGGCTGCCGCGGCGCACCGGGCGACCACCGCACCAGCCCCGCCTCGACCGATCCGGTCGCGATGACCTGGTCCTGGTTGTAGGCGGCGGCCACGTTCAGCCGGCCGGTGCCCGCCCGGTAGGGGCTGTAGTCGGGGGTCGGCACGGTGGTGCCCATCAGGGCGTCCTTGATCTGCCGGCCCGTCCACCGCGGGTGCTTCTGCGCCAGGAGGACCGCCGCCCCGGCCACATGGGGCGTGGCCATGGAAGTGCCGCTGTCGACCCGGTAGAAGCCCTCGCCCCACTCCATGTACTGCGAGCGCGCCGCCAGCACGTCCACGCCGGGGGCGGTCATGTCGGGCTTGATGGCGTCGTCGTTCATCCGGGGTCCCGCGCTGGAGAACTCGGCGACGTGGTCGGACGCGTCCACCGCGCCGACGGTGAGCGCGGCGTCCGCCGTCCCGGGCGCTGCCACGCTGTAGGCGCCGGGCCCGTCGTTGCCCGCGGCGATGACGAAGAGCGCACCCGTCTCGGCGCTCAGCCGGTTGACGGCCTGACTCAGCGGATCGTCCTGGGTGTGCCAGCCGCTGACGCCCAGGCTCATGCTGACCACCTTGGCGTGCTCGGTCCGCGCCGCCCACTCCATACCGGCGATGATCCCCGAAATGGTCCCGGATCCGGTGTCGTCCAGGACCTTGCCCACCAACAGGTCGGCGCCGGGGGCGACCCCCTGCTCCTTGCCGCCGGAGGCGGCGCCCGTCCCGGCGACGGTGGACGCCGTGTGGGTGCCGTGCCCGTTCCGGTCGACGACGTTCCCGTCCGGGACGAAGCTGCGGGACGCCACGACGCGGTCCACCAGGTCCGGATGGGTGGCGTCCACCCCGGTGTCGAGGACGGCCACCCGCACCCCGGCTCCCGTGCCTCCCGCGGCCCAGGCGGCGGGCGCCCCGACCTGCGCCGTGGTGTCGGCGAGCGTCGCCTTCGCCTTGCCGTCGAGCCACACCTTGTCGACGCCGGCGGTGAACCGCGGTGCGGCCGCGGCCCGTTCGGCGTCGGCCCGCGCGGTGCCGGTGAGGGCCGACCAGAAAGCCGCCGTCTTCGACCGCCGGGTGCGGACCGCCTCGCCGCGGACCGAGGGAAGGCTGCGCGTGGTCTCGGCCCCCGGCAGCGCCGAGGAGCGGGACGTGAGGGTGGCGGAGCCCTCGGTGCGGGTGACGATCAGGGGGAGCGCGCTGAGGTGCGCGTCGTCGTAACCCTGGGCGATCAGCTGCGTGACGTTGAAGAGTTGCTTGTCGAGCAGCCCCTTCGCGATGTACGCCACCGCCTCGTCGGGGAACACGTAGGTGTCCCCGCCCTCGGTCGCGACGCGCACCGAGCCCGTGGCCCCCGGCGCGCGCTCGACCTCCACCGCGGGCGCGGTGCCTTTCGGCCCCTGGGTCACCGTCACCTTGTCACCGGTGACCAACGTGACCCGTGCGGACGTGCGTTGTGCCTCGGCGGTTGCGGGTGTCGCCGGGGCCGACGGGGAGGGAGGAACGCTGTTCGCCGCTCCAGGGGTGACGAGAGCGACGACAACGGCAGCAGCCACGGCCGCCGCATATCTTCGGGTAGAAGGGGGTCTCACATTGCCCTCCAGCGTGGATGATTGCACGAATTCGATCACCACTGAAGAGGGCGTGTAAAGAGCTTGAACCTGAGGCTATCGGAATGTAGCGTTCTCTGTTTTCGGGTCGGATGGACCTGGTCATGGCGGCCGGGTGAGGTGCCCTCAGGAGACCCCGGTGACCTGCGGGTTAAGAGCCCGGGGGAGGGTCCGCGAAATTTACCGACCGGAAACAAAAGAACTCGAGCGGCGGTGCGGCCGGGGCCCCGCTTTCCCCGAAAGTTTCGAGGGCGGGAATGAATGCTCCCACCGTTTTGCCGTGAATTCGGGAGCGCCCGAAGATGTCGCCATTTGTGACACCAAAGCCGTGGGGACGCGGCCGTGACCTCAGCCAACTCCCCATGCTGGCCTGGGACATGGTGTGCGAGACTGCCGTGATCGACAGCACGTCCGACCCCCCCTCGGCGATGGAGTCCGTCATGACGACCGGCACCACCCCCCACTCACCGCGGATCGACACCAGCAGGGCCCACCCGGCGCGCGTGTACGACTGGCTGCTGGGCGGCAAGGACAACTACCCCGTCGACGAGGCCGTCGGCGAGAAGCTGCCGCCCGAGGCGCGTGACGCGGCCCGGCAGAACCGGCAGTTCATGCAACGGGCCGCCGCCTGGCTCGCCGCCCAGGGCGTCGACCAGTTCCTCGACATCGGCTCGGGCATCCCCACCGAACCCAACCTGCACCAGATCGTCCAGCGCGTGACACCGGCGGCGAAGGTCGTCTACACGGACAACGACCCCCTCGTGCTGCACCACGCGCAGGCGCTGCTGGCGGGCCGTCCCGAGGGCGTCACGGACTTTTTTGAGGCCGACGTCCGGCGGCCGGAGGAGATCGTCGAGCACGCGCGGGGCGTCCTGGACTTCACACGCCCCGTCGCGCTCTCGCTCATCGCCCTGCTGCACTTCGTCCCCGGCGAGCAGGACGCCCACGGCATCGTGCGCCCCCTGCTGGCCGCGCTGCCGCCGGGCAGTTACCTCGTCCTGTCCCACGCCGCGTCCGATCTCTTCCCGGAGCTCGCCGAACAGGTCACCGCCGAGTACGCCAAGGGCGGCATCCGCCTCGGCTTCCGTTCGCACCCGGAAGTCGCCCGATTCTTCGACGGCCTGGACCTGGTCGCCCCCGGCCTGGTGACGGCCCCGGAGTGGTTCAGAACGTCCCCGGCGCCGTCCCCCGAGGACAGTGGGATCTACGCAGGAGTAGCGCGGGTCCGGTGACGTCCGAGCGCGGGGTCAGGGGTGGGCGACGACGGCCACGGGCGCGGCGCTGTGGTGCAGGACGGCGTGGGTGACCGGGCCGATGTGGCTGCCGACCGTGGACCGGCGGATGCGGCGACCGACCACGACCAGGCAGGCTTGGCCGGAGGCGTCCACCAAGTGGTCGGCGGGCCGGCCGATGACCTGGTGGGCGTGGACGTCCACTTCCGGGTACTTCGACTGCCAGGGACGTAGGGCCTCGGTCAGCGCGGTGTCGCGTTCGGCTGCCGAGGCCTTGATCAGGTCGGGCAGCACGACGCCCGAGCCGTGGATGTTGGCCGGCAGGGTCCAGCCGTGGATGACCCGCAGGGGCGCGGCCCGGCGGGCTGCGGCCTCGAAGGCGAAGGCGAGCAGGTCGTCGTGGGGCCGGTCCAGGTCGAGTCCGAGGACGACGTCCCGGTACGGGGTGTCGGCCGATGCCAGTCCGTCGGCGTCCGGAAGGTGCTCGTCCTCCACCGTCTTGGCGGCCCTGACCAGGACGACGGGGCGGCGCACCGTGGCGATGACCGCGAGCGCCACAGAGCCGACGAGGAAGCCGGTGATGCCGTGCAGGCCGCGGGAACCGAGCACGAGCACCTCGGATTCACCGGCGGCGGCCGCGAGGACCGCCACCGGCTGCCCGGCGGACTCCTCGGAGATGACCTCCAGCGTCGGATACCGCTCCCGCAGGGCCCGGGCCGCGTCCCTGGGAACGCCTGCGGCCCAGGAGCGCATGGCGACCGGCCCGGTCAGGGGTGCGTTGGCGTAGGGCTGCCACTCCCAGGCGTGGAGCAGCCGCAGCGGCAGGTCGCGCATTTCCGCCTCCCTGGCCGCCCAGTCGGCGGCCGCCAGGCTCTCGGGGGAGCCGTCCACACCTGCGATGACACAACGCGCCATGACGTGACCTCCTTGCCGCAAAAGGGACGAGGTTGCTGCTGGGCCTGTGCTCCTACCGTCCCCGCGATGCCCGGCCGGTGGTCCCCGCGGGGGACCGGTCGGCCCACAGTGCGAGGCCGTGGGTCACGGGCGGGTGGCGACGCATTCGGTGAGGTCGGCAGTCGGTTGCAGTGGACCCAACTTGTTGTCGTTCCGGCCGAGGACCTTCACCAGGTCGCCGCGGACCTGCGTCGAAGGGGCGTCGACGATGCAGGAGGCGGGGCCCGCCGATGACGTCGCGGGACGATCGGGGCGGTGCTGACGCCCAGGGTGCCGCGCAGCGCGTCCGGCCATGGCGCTTCTCCTGATCTCTCGCGCAAGCCGTCGGGGCCCGGGGAGCCGAGCTCCCCGGGCCGGTGCTGAGCGTCGCGCCGGGCGTCAGCGCAGCCAGGCGTGGTCGCGGACGACGGGCAGCCGGGCCCAGACGCGGCCCAGGCCCCAGGTGGTGCCCGCGGAGGCGGCGGCAAGGGCGATCAGCACGACCGCGTACACGAGGTGGTAGTCGGCGAAGGGGTTGGTCGACATGCTGGGCGACCCGTCGGCCAGGTGCCGGGCCGGAGGCCACTCGGCGACCCACATCAGGGCCATCATCGCGGTGCCGGCCACGGCGGAGATCCGCAGCGCCACACCGCTCATGACCGCGACGCCGACGCCCAGCAGGCCCAGCATGAACAGCCAGTCCGCCCAGGCGGCGCCGGCCCAGGCGTGGAAGGTGGACTGCAAGGGACCCGCGGCGACGCCGCTGAGGAACCCCTTGGTCGGCGAGCCGCCGTCGATCCAGCCCTTGCCGGAGCCGGTGGCGTAGCCGAGACCGAAGGTCTTGTCGAGGAAGGCCCACAGGAAGACGAACCCGGTCAGGACGCGCAGTCCGGCGAGGACGTACACGCGCGCGGACGTGGCGGACGTTGCCGACGTGGCAGCAGCCTCGCCGGACGGGGCGGTGCCTGTGCCGGTCCTGCGCCGTGCGGGGAGGCGGAACCCCGTGTGCCGCTGGGGGTGTCCTTGGATGGCCATGGTGCTGATCCCTTCCGATCCGGGCGGAGCGTGAACCTGGTGGATTTCGTTGCGTGTTCACTGTCCTGCGTGGCGGAGGTGCGGCGCCGTGGGCCGAAGGCCCGTGGGCATGGGGCCGAACGTCCCTTCTGCAGCGACCAGTTGGTGCACCAGACCGTGTGCGCTGAACGGTTCGCGGACATGGGCAGTCAGCGGCGGGGCCGGCGCGCGAATGCCGCGCAGCGGGAAACGGATGCCGAGCGCCTCAGTGTTGGCCGCCCCCGGATCATGGAGGCGCAGCACGCCCACGCGCTTGACGTGCCGGGCCCCGCGGCGAGGCGGCCGAGCCGTCGACGGCGGCCGGCTCGTCGGTCGAGGACCGAGTGGGCGCGACAGGTCCCCTGCGGGAGCCGGGGCCGTGGGCGACGCCCCCCGGCCACCGCGCCGGTCGCAACGGCGGAACGCCGGTGGAGGGACGTTCGAAGTCGCCCCGATCCGGCTATCTTGAAGCTGGTCACCTGCCTGCTGTGCCGGATGGAGGATCCGTGGGGATGGACGGCAGCGAGGGCGCGGAGCGCCTGCCCCGGCTGAGGCTCGACGAGCTGCTGGACGAACTGCAGACACGCATCGACGCGGTCCGGGGGACGCGGGACCGCGTGCACAGCCTGCTGGAGGCGGTGCTGTCGGTCGGGCGGGAGCTGGACCTGCCGCAGGTGCTGCGGCGGATCGTGGAGGCGGCAGTGGTGCTGGTGGACGCCGAGTACGGGGCGCTGGGCGTGATCGGCGACGACGCGAAGCTCGCGCAGTTCCTGACCGTCGGGGTCTCGGACGAGCAGATCGAGGCGATCGGTCCCCTGCCGTCGGGCCACGGCATCCTCGGCGAACTGATCCGGCACCCCGAACCGCTGCGCCTGCGCGAGCTCTCCCACCATCCGGCCTCGTACGGATTCCCGGTCGACCACCCGCCGATGCACTCGTTCCTCGGGGTGCCGATCCGCGTCCGTGACGAAGTGTTCGGCAACCTGTACCTGACGGAGAAGCGCGGCGCCAAGGAGTTCGACGACGAGGACGAGACCGTGTTGTCCACCCTCGCCGTCGCCGCGGGCGTCGCCGTCGACAACGCACGGCTCTACCAGGAAGCCCGGTCGAAGCAGCGGTGGCTGGAGGCGAACGCGGAGGTCACCGCCAGTCTCCTGTCGGGGGTGGACGAGTCCCGCATCCTGGAGCTGATCGTGGAGCGCGCACGCAGCATCACCGGCGCGGATCTCGGGGTGGTCGCGCTGCCGGTCGACGGCACGACGGACGTGGAGGTGGCGATCGCCACCGGCACCGACGCGGACCTCCACCGTGGACTCACCCTCCCCCGGCAGGGGTCCTTCGCGGGCGCCGCCATGGAGGCCACCGAACCGATCACCAGCCCGGACGTGGAGCACGATCCGCGCATCACGGCCGGCCCGCCCCGGTTCGCCGGGCTCGGCCCTGCGGTGGCCGTCCCGATGAGCGCCCCGCAGGGGGTGCGCGGCGCGCTGTTGCTGGCCCGCGCAGAAGGGCAGCCGGTGTTCACCGAGACCGAGACGGAGTTGCTGCTGGCGTTCGCCGGATCGGCCGCCCTCGCCATGGAACTGGCCGAGCGACGCCGTGCCGCAGAGCAGATGGCACAGCTCGAGGACCGCGACCGTATCGCCCGGGACCTGCACGACCTGGCCATCCAGCGGTTGTTCGCCACCGGCATGACCCTGCAGAGCGCGGCGCGTTTCGTCGACCACCCCCAGGCGAGCGAGCGCCTGCTGCGCGCAGTGGACGACCTGGACGAAACCATCAAGATCATCCGCTCGACGATCTTCGGCCTCCGTGTCCACGAAACGACCTCGACCCGGCATGGTCTGCGGGTGCGCACTGCGAAGGGGGTCGAGGAGGCCGTGCCCGCGCTCGGGTTCACCCCGGCACTGCGGATGGAGGGCCTCATCGACACCGATGTTCCGGCCCCAGTGGCCGACGAGGTCGTCGCGGTGCTGGGTGAGGCACTGTCGAATGTGGCACGGCACGCACACGCCGGTTCGGCTGAGGTCGCCCTGGTGGTCGGCTCCGGCATCCTGGCACTTGCCGTGACCGACGACGGGGTGGGGCTGCCCGAAGGCGGCCGCCGCAGCGGTCTGACGAATCTCGCCAGGCGGGCCGAGAAGCTCGGCGGGTCGTTCACCGTCCGGACGAGGCCGTCCGGGGGGACGCACCTGGAGTGGAAGGTGCCGCTCGGCCCGGAGCCGGCGCGTGATGTCCCTCCATGACCTCCGTCGCCGACATGCGCGGGCTTGCCGGGTCCTGAGGGCCGTACCCGAGCCGGACGAGCATCTGGACGTGTCCCGGCCCGCTTTCCGCGCTGCGCAGCGCCCAACGCAGGTCGGGCCACTCCAGTGCCTGGTGCAGCAGCGACGCCCGCACCCGGTGCGCGGTGGCCACCAGAAGGACGTGCTCCAACGCCTGGCCTGCCCGCAGCCAGTCCGCACGCCGGTCGTGGGCGGTGGACAGCACCGCGATCAGCGGCTGCTGCTCGAATACCGCGGCCGGCAGCTGATTCTGCGGACCCAGCGCGGAGAAGTCCCGCATCGGCAGCCGCCCTGCGGCGTCCCGCGGGCCCAGGGCCACCGGCGTCAGGCCGTCCCGAGCACCTTCGCTGATCCAGCCCCGGCTCTCGGTACGGCGCGCGGGGTCGGTCACACCCCGCTGCTCCGCCTCCGAGGTCAGCCGCAGTATTCGCTGGGTCTCGCCGGCGTCCGGCACGTACAGTTTCGCCCCCTCCGAGTGGGCGGCGTCCGCCAGTTCGGCGAGGACCGGCCCCGGGGGCCGGTGCGCCGAGAAGGGAGCGCGGCTGCTGTGCCGGCGCCACAACGCCTGGTACAGGTCCGCACGGTGCTCCCCACCGCTGCGGGACGGTCCGGCCAGCCGTACCGAAGCCAGCAGGTCCGGCTGCGCCGGGGCCGGCAGCAGCCTGACGACGGGCTCCCAGCCGAAGTGGGCCACCGCGACCCGCAGGTTGAACACCGCCGCACCGACGGACACGTGCAGCGCCCGGCCCAGCGGGTCGGCCTCACGCAGCCCGCGCTCACCCGCGGCACGGACCAGGACCGTGGCGGTGTCCGGCTCCAGGCGGAATCGCCACGGCTGGCTGTTGTGGAAGGACGGCGCGGCGACGGCGGCGGAAATGAGCTTCTCCAACGTCGCGCCGTCGAGGGTCGTCGGCATCATGGTGGTCTCCTCCCGGCCCGGAACCTGGCTCCAGGTTCCGCCCCGCCGTGCTCGCGGGGGAGGGGCCGCTCGTCCCTGAGGCACGAGCCACGCGGCACCATCTCAGCGTCGTGACTCGGCGTCCCCGCCGCCCCCGGTCTGGTGCTGGGTGGCGAGCACGGCGGCCTGGATGCGGCGCTCGACGCCGAGCTTGGCCAGCATCCGGGAGATGTGGTTCTTGACCGTCTTCTCCGACAGGAACAGCCGCTTGCCGATCTGCCGGTTCGTCAGGCCCTCGCCGATCAGTTCCAGGATCTCCCGCTCGCGCGGAGTGAGCGTGGCGAGGGTCTCGTCCTGCGGACTCGCCGGTTCTTCCTGGTGGCGCAGGCTGCTCATCAACCGGGCGGTGGTCGCCGGGTCGAGCATCGACTGGCCCGAGGCCACGGTCCTGACGGCGGAGACCAGGTCGGAGCCCTTGATCTGCTTCAACACGTAGCCGGCGGCGCCCGCCATGATCGCGTCCAGCAGGGCGTCGTCGTCGTCAAAGGACGTCAGCATCAGACAGGCCAGTTCCGGCATGCGCGAGCGCAGCTCCCGGCAGACACCGATGCCGTCGCCGTCCGGGAGACGCACGTCGAGGATCGCCACGTCCGGCCGCAGGGCCGGTCCCCGCGCCAGTGCGTGGCCGACCGTGCCGGCCTCCCCGACGACCTCGATGTCGGGTTCGGCGTCGAGGAGGTCGTGCACGCCCCGCCGTACCACCTCGTGGTCGTCGACCAGGAACACCCTGATCGGCGCCCGCGGTGAGAACTCCTCTGCACCGGTCATGCCGGCCCCCTGCCGTGTGTCGCTGCCCTGACGTCCCGTGTCCCGGTGATCCTCACCCACCAGGGCCGGGCGCGCCAGGGCCGAACGGACCCATCGGAACGGGGCGGGCCCGTCAGGGGACGTCGATGCGCCGGCCGGTGATCGCGGCCGCGTCGATCCGCACCCACTCGCTGCGGTCGTCGTCGCCCGGCCACGGGCCGCTGTACGCCCGCCGGGCGAGGTGCCGCACGGCCTCCGGGTCCTCGACGCGCCTGGCCGGGCCCCGTACCAGGACGCTCCAGCCCTGGCTGAGCGCCTCGTCCACGTGGTCCACCTCGAAGACGACCTCCGTTCCGGTGACCTCGGCCGGCCCGGAACCGGGGGCGGTCCTGAAGACGACGGAACCGTCGACCACGCTGTAGTTCACGGGCAGGATGGCCTCGCGGCCGGGAGCGGTCACTGCGATCCGGCCCACGCCGTGGCCGTCCAGGCGCGACCAGCATTCCTCGGGGGAGAGCTCCACCAGGCGTGCGTGCGATGAGGCGCGCCCGAGGCGGCCGGGCGGAAGGTCGGCCTCCCCTCCGTTGAGCGCCACGACCGTGGTGTCCAGGGCGGCCGCGAGCGTTCCCAGCGTTCCCGGACCGGGAGCGGCCGTGGACTGCTCCTCGATGAACCGCAGGTAACTGGTGGCCATGCCGGCCCGGGCCGCGACTTCCTCACGGGTCAGACCCAACTCGTCACGCCGCTTCGCCACACGGCGCCCCATGTCACCAGGGGCGGCCGGATACGGATTCGGTGCCATGCTGCTCACGTCCTTGGTCCCGAGGATCTGAGAGACCGCGCACTGCCGCGTGCGGGTCGGACCCTTACGATCGTCGCCCACCGGCGGCTCCTGAGACAGGGCCGAACGGACCCGGCAGCCGGTGAGAACGGCCTGCCCGGCCCACCCGGGCGGCCTCTTCGGCCCCTGCTCCTCAACCCCGCCTCCGTGCGACCGTCGCCGCAGGGAAAGGGGCGTGGCCATGAGCGGTCGGGTGATGTTCTGGCGGTGGCGGCGCAATTCGATGCGACGCGGAACGGATGTCGCGGAGGCGTGGACGGGAGTGGCGGCGGCGGTCCTGATGGCCGTCGGTGGTCCCGCCGCGGGGGTCGCCTCCGCGGTCGCCGTGGAGCACGACGCGCTGCACCAAGGTGACGGCATGCGCCAGGTGACGGCAGTCCTCACCGAGGACGCGGCGGACGCGGTGGAGAACTCCTACACGGGGTCCCCCGGTACGGTGCGGGCCACCGTGCGGTGGACCGCACCGGACGGTGTCGCGCACGTCGGCAGCGCTCGCGTGGAGCCGAACAGCCGGACGGGGTCCACCACACCCGTCCGGGTGGACCGGCACGACGAGATCAGGGAACCACCGCTCACACCGGTGCAGGCGCAGGTGCAGGGCCAGGTGTTCGGTGTCTTCGCCGCCACCGGCGCGTGCGGGCTGGTCCTGGCAGGACGCTGGGCCGTCCGGCTGCGGATCGACCGTCATCGGGCGGCGGCATGGGAGCGGGAGTGGGCAGAAGTGGAACCCTCGTGGGGCCACCGGCGGGCATGATCACCCCCAACGCCCGGGGTGCTTCCGGTGTGCTTCAGTCCCACACGGCGTCGACGACGCCCTCCACGGCTCGGGCGAACCGTGACGCCACAGGGACCAGCGACGGGTCTCCCGGCGCGCCGGAGAAGTGGACGACGCCCCCCTCGACGCGTGCCCGTACCGGTGAGGGCTCGCCGGGGAAGAGGTACCCGGCGATCTCGCGGTTGACCTCCTCGGCGATCTCCTCGTCCGGACGCAGGAAGACCTTCAGCAGGTCGCCACGGCTGACGATGCCGCACAGCATGCCCTCGGCGTCGATGACCGGCAGCCGCTTGACGTTCCGGAACGCCATGGCGCGCGCCGCCTGGGCCAGTGTGGCGTCGGCGTGCACGCACACGGCGGGGGCGCTCATCAGCTCGTCGGCGGTGGTGGCGCCGGCCTTGCACAGATCCGGCAGGCGCCGCATCTGCTCGTTGCGGGAGGGAGCGCTGTCGCGGTACTCCTCCTTGGGCAGCAGGTCGGCCTCGGACACCAGGCCGACTACCCGACCCTCGCCCTCCAGCACGGGGAGTGCACTGACCTTCCACCGCTCCATGGTCGTGACGATCTCCTTGAACGAGGCGTCCCGGCCGACGGCGACGACGGAACGGGTCATCACGTCGCTGACGATGTGCGGGCTGCCGTGCATCGGTCCCTCTCCTCCTGGCGGGCGGAAGCCGGTCAGTGCGCGGTTCCGCTGCCGGCAGGACCGTAGAGGTCCAGCAGACGGGTGCGGGTCTGCAGCAGGCGGTGGGCGACGATCTCCGCCACCCGGCGGGACACGGCCCGGCCGAAGGCAGGGTCGGCCTCGCACAGCGCCCGCACGATCGTGGCGTCGTACTCCGTCGCCCGCACCGGGCTCTGCGCCTGGGCGCCCAGATGCCAGCTGTACGGAGGGAACAGCCACGACCAGCCGAGAAGGTCGCCGTGTCCGAGAGCCTCCAGCACGGCGGGGCGCCGCCCGGGGACGTGGAGGTCGAGTGCGACAGATCCGGTGTGGATGATCCAGAACCTGTCGGCTCGTTGCCCCTCCTCGAAGATCCGGGTCCCGGCCGGGAAGGACACCTCGCGGCCGAGTTCCGTCAGGCGCTGTCGCGCCTGGGCCGGCAGTACGTCGAGCAGGCCGTTCGTCGTGGCGGTGGTCATCACCGGCACCTCCGTCCTGAGGACCGTCCACACGATGTGACGGGGGACGACCGGGCGGCCCTGGCGGCGGCCCTCGTCCTCAGCCTGCACCCCGGCACCCTCCGCCCGCAGGGGCCTACCGGCCCCTTGTCCTGGCCCGCCCGGTACCGAAGGCGGGTGCACGTCAGGGCCACCGCTGACCAGGGGGTCCGGCGCTCAGCCGATGGGGACCAGGACGACGGGGCAGTGCGCGTGCTGGAGCACCGCGTGGGTGACCGGTCCCAGGCGCATGCCGAGCGGGCGGTCCTCGCGGCGATGGGCGCCGACCACCACCACGTCCGCCGCGCGGCTCGCCTCCACAAGTGCGGCGGCGGCGTGTCCCGGAACGGAGTCCACCCGCACGGCGACATCCGGAAAGCGTTCGGTCAGCTTTGACACGGCGAACCGGGCCAGTTCCCTGTGCTGCCGTGCCTGGGAGGCCAGGTCCTGGCGGTGGGACGTGGGCCACTCTCCCATGGAGATGTGCGGGTGGGTCCAGGCATGGAGGACCCTCAGCCGTGCGGCGCGTCGTTCGGCCTCCTCGAACGCGAACAGGGCGGCCTCGGCGTCGCTTTCGTCCTCCAGGCCCAGCAGCACCTTGTCGTGCAGCAGCCCCCGTCGGACGGCCGCGTCCTCGCCGCGGACGACCATCAGCGGACCAGCGGTGTGGGCGGCCACCCGCAGGCTGACGGAGCCCAGGAGCAGGCCGGCGAAACCGCCACGGCCTCTGGTGCCGACCACGGTCAGGGTCGCGGTCCGGCCCACGCGCACCAGCGCCGAGGCCGCCGGCTCGGCGGCCTGCTCCAGTGCGACGGACAGCCCCGGGTGCCGGTCCTCCACGCGTCTGGCGGCCAAGTCCAGGACCGTACGGGCCGCTTCGCCCGGCGGGCGCTCGCCATCGGCCTCCAGGCCGAATCCGACCTCGCCCGGATCGGGCCACGGCAGACCGAGCACGATCCGCAGGGCGGCGTCCCGCCGGTGTGCCTCGTCGGCCGCCCGGTCCAGGGCGCGCACGGCAGGGTCCGATCCGTCGACCCCCACGACGACCTCCCCGTGCGGTGCGCGGGGCGGCCCCGCTGCGTATCCGCTGCCCGTCATGCCCTGCCTCCCTTGGTCGTCATGTCAGCCCACCACGATGCGGCGGCCCGTCACGTTCGCCGGTGTGATGCGCACCCACAGGTCGCGGTCCCCGCCGGCCCACGGCCCGGTGTACGCCTGTTCGTTGAGCCGCCGGACGCCCGCGGGGTCGGTGACGGTGTGCGCCATCCCACGGACGAGGACGCTCCAGCCCTGGCTCAGGGCGTCGTCCACCTCGTCGACCTCGAAGGCGCACTTGGTGTCGGAGGCCTCCGCGGGGGTGGCGGCCGGCGAGGTGCGGAAGGCGATCGTGCCCTGGTCGACGCTGTAGTTGACCGGTACGACGGTGAGTCCCTCGGGCATGGACAGGGCGAGCCTGCCCACGCCGTGAGAGGACAGCAGTCTCCAGCACTCCTCACCGCCCAGTTCCACCAGTTCGGCGCGGCCTGCGGCCTGCCCGCGGCCCGGCGGCAGATCGGCCTCGCCTCCGCTGAGCGCGGAGACGCTGGTGTCCAGCGCCATGGCCAGGCCACGCAATGTCGCGATGCCGGGAGCTGCGGTGGAATCCTCCTCCACGTACCGCAGGTAGCCAGGGGCGATGCCCGTACGGGCCCCCACTTCCTCCCGCGACAGGCCCAATTCCTCACGGCGCATCGTGATGCGCCGGCCGATGTCCCCGGGCGCGGTGGCTGGGGAGTGCTTCGTCATGACCGTCGGTCCTTTCCTCAGAGCTCAGTCGGTGAGCGCCACCGCCGAGTGGTGCGGGCCGCCGAGCACGACCTTGAGCGCCGCGGTGTCGGCCGCCCGGCCGAACACGCCGTAGGCCTCCTCCATGTCGTCGAGTTCGAACGTGTGGGTGACGAGGGAAGCGGCCGGAAGGCGTCCGGAAGCCATCATGCGCAACAGCACCGGGGTCGAGTACGTGTCCACCAGCCCCGTGGTGATGGTCACGTTCCTCCTCCACAGGTCCTCCAGGTGAAGGGTGGCCGGCGCGCCGTGGACGCCGACGTTGGCCAGATGGCCGCCCGGCCGGACGATGTGCGCGCACAGTTCGAAGCTCTCGGGAACACCCACCGCCTCGATCACCACGTCGGCGCCGAGTCCCTCGGTCAGGTCGAGGACCAGCCGCTCGGGCTGCTCACCGGCGTTGGCGACCGCCTCCGCGCCCAGGCGCTTGGCCGCGTCCAGACGGGTCTCCGCCAGGTCGACAGCGATGATCCGGTCGGGGGAGTACAGGCGCGCCGTGGCGATCGCGGCCAGTCCGATCGGCCCGCTGCCGACGACGGCGACCGTGTCGCCGGGCCGGACGCGGCCGTTGAGGACGCCCACCTCGTAGGCCGTGGGGAAGATGTCGGCGAGCAGCACCGCGTCCTGACTGCTCACCGAGGCGGGCAGCGGGTGCAGGCAGACGTCGGCGAACGGCACGCGCACGTACTCGGCCTGGGTCCCGTCGATCAGGTGCCCCAGTACCCAGCCTCCGCCGCCGACGCACTGCCCGTAGGCGCCCTCGCGGCAGAAGCGGCACCGGCCGCACCCGCAGATGCAGGAGATCAGCACCCGGTCGCCGGGACGCACCGTCGTGACGGCGGAACCGGTTTCGACGACTTCGCCCACCGCTTCGTGACCCAAGACGGTGCCGGGGCGCACGTCGGGCACGTCACCCTTGAGGATGTGCGGATCGGTTCCGCAGACGGTGACCGCGCCGACGCGCACGATCGCGTCGCCGGGGTCCTTGACCTGCGGATCCGGCACCTCCTGCCAGCGGGCCTGCCCGGACCCCTGGAAAACCCACGCCTTCACGGCCTTCCCTCCTTCGGACGGAGTCGTGTCCTGCCGTCAGGGTGTTGTGCGGCGCCAGGCGTCCGCTTGGGCCGGCCGGGCCCGTCGAAGGGGCCGACCGGTCGCCTTAGGGGCCTCACACGCGGCTCGGCGTGAGGTCGAAGCGCACGTCCACGACACCCTCGACGGAGCGCACCATCCGTGCCACGACCGGGACCAGCGACCGGTCGGCGAGCAGGCCGCTCACCGTCACGATTCCGTCGGTGACTTCGACGTCCACCAACTGCCACGCGCCCGGCAGGACTTCGCCCGCGAGGACGTCCCGCACGTCACGGGCGATGTACTCGTCCGTCCGGAGGAACACCTTGAGCAGGTCGCCGCGGCTCACCACGCCGCGCAGCGTTCCGTCGGCGTCGACCACGGGCAGCCGTTTCACGTGGTGCAGCGCCATCGTCCGTGCCGCCTGCGCCAGGGGGGCGTCCTCGCGCACGGTGACCGCCGGGGCCGTCATCAGCTGCTCGGAGGTGACCGCGGCCGCCTTGTCCGGGCCCGCGCCGATCGGCGGGGCGACGTCCTCGCGGTGTTCCTCCTTGCGCAGCAGATCCGCCTCGGAGACCACGCCGACGACCCGGGTGCCGTCGGCCACCACGGGCAGCGCGCTGACCTTCCACTGTTCCAGGGTCCGCACGATCTCCTTGAAGGACGTGCCCAGGGCCACCGCGACGACCTTGCGTGTCATCACGTCGCTCACCGTCGCCGGTTGCAGGTTGGCGTTCATGGCCGCCTCCTTCGACGAGGGACGGAAAACCTCCCGCACCCAGTCTGGGACCCGCCGGTAACCGCCGCCATTGGGCCACCCGGCCCCGTGGACGGGCCCAAAGCCCCCCGCCTCCCGGCCATCTGGCGCGTGGATCAGCGCGGTCGCCGCTCAGGGGACGTGGTTGCCGAATCCGGACGTTCGCCACGTGCGGCCGTCGGGCAGGATGGCCAGCGCCTCGTACCCGTCCAGCGCCTCCAGCCAGGCGCGGGATCCGTTGCCACGTGCGAAGGCCGCGGTGGCGTAGGCGTCGGTCATCGTCAGGGCCGGCCCGATGACGGTGACGGACGCCAGGGCGGCGGCGGGGGTGCCGCCGTGCGGGTCGAGGATGTGGGCGCCGCGTTCCGCGGTGCCCGAGGTCGCGATGGCCAGGTCGCCGCTCGCGGACACGACGGCGGCCGGCGCTCCAGGGAGAAGCGGGTCGGCGATGCCGATGCGCCAAGGTGTGCCCGGGGCCGCCTGGCCCCGGAGGCGGACGTCGCCGCCCCCGTTCACGCAGGTGTGGTGTGCCCCGGCCTCGTGGAGCATCCGGGAGGCGTTCTCGGTGGCCCACCCTTTGACGAGACCCGAGGGGTCGAGGGTGCCGCCGGCCGTGATGCTGAACCAGCCGTCCGTCTCGTGGCTCGCCCGGGCGCACAGCTCCAGCACGTCGCGCACCTCGCCCGGACAGTCGGCGAGGCCGATCTCGCCGCGGCCGAGCCTGCTGACGGCGCTGTCGGGACGGTACGTGGAGAACACGGCGTCCACGGTGTGCAGATGGCGGACGGCACGGTCGAGGGCATCGCGGACGGCGCAGGTGGCCCGGTCCCGGACGTCGAAGGAGAAGACGGTGCCCATCACGTGTTCGACGTGGTGCAGCCCGCGGGCGGGGTCACGCACGGGCCTGGTCCAGAGCGCTCTGCAGGGACCGGACGTACCCCTGGCTGGTGTAGCTCGCCCCGGACACGGCGTCGATGCGGGCGCTCTGGGCGCCGAGGGCCTCCTGCGTCAGGCGGGGCAGGGCGTAGGCGGCGATCTGCCGGTCCCTGCCGTTCTCGTCCGGCGCCTGGAGGACCCGGACGGCGGTGATCCTTCCGTCGGCGAGCGTGGCCGCCACCTGCACCGTCCCGTAGGGAGTGTCGACGGGCGCACCGGTGAAGGTGCCGTTGGCGGCGCCGTGGCCGCCTGGGGACGCCTGCTCCGACCGTTGGGGCGTGGGCGAGGCAGCCGAGGGATCCGGACCGCCCGCCACGACGGACGGCTGGTGGGGTTTGAGGAAGAGCATCCCGGCGATGAGGGCACTGGTCCCGGTGGTGGTGAGCACGGCGCGACGCATGCGGTGGTTCTCCTCAGAACGCGAACGACTCGTGGTGGATGCGGCGGGCGGGCACTCCCGCCTCGCGCAAGGCCCGCACCGCGGCTTCCGTCATGGGCGGCGGGCCGCAGAGGTAGACGTCGTGACCGGCCAGCCCGGGGACGAGGGCGGACAGTGCCTGCGCGGTCAGGGGGGAGTGGTGGCGAGCGGGGTCGTCCACCACGTAGTGGACCGTGGCGCCGCGCCTGTGCGCTATCGCGTCGAGTTCGCCGCGCAGGGCGAGGTCTTCCGGACGGCGTGCCCGGTAGACGAGGGTCACCGGGCCGGGCAGGGTCTCGAAGAGAGTCCGCAGCGGGGTGATGCCGACACCGCCCGCCAGCAGGAGGACCTTCGACGCGGTGCGTCGGTCCGCGGTGAACGCGCCGTAGGGGCCTTCCGCCCACACGCGGGTGCCCGGGGTCAGCCGGGCCAGGGCGCCGCTGTGGCCGCCCGCGGACTTCACGGTGATGCGCAGGTGCCGAGGGTGGGCCGGGGCGGACAGGGAGTATGGGTTGGCGGTCCACCACAGCCCGCGGGTGAGGAAGCGCCAGCGCAGGAACTGTCCCGGCGCACCCGCCAGCTCGTCCAGGTGCTCACCGGTGAGGTGGACGGACACGATCCCGGGTGCCTCCGGGTGGACGGCGACGACCGTGAGCCCGTGGCGGAGGCCGCGCCGGAGCGGGACGGCGAATCGGTACCAGGCGACCAGGACGGCGGCGCCGAGGTAGAGGGCGTACCAGGCGGTCTGGGCTGCCCGGTTCCCGACGAAGTCCGCTCCGTTGGACAGCTGGTGCCCGAAGGCGAGGAAGACCGCGAGGTAGGTGGCGAAGTGCAGGTAGTGCCAGGTCTCGTAGCTCATCTTCCGGCGGGCCGCACGCGCGGAGACCGCACCCGTGGCGACGAACAGCAGGAATCCGGCGGTGCCCTTGAGGAGGTCCGGATAGTCCAGGACGAGTGTCGTGGTCTGTCCCACGAAGGAGGCGTGCGAGGCGGCGGCGTAACCCCAGATGATCAGCAGCGTGTGGGCCAGGGCCAGGGAGACGGTGCAGCGCCCGCCCCAGGCGTGCCAGCGGGCGAGCCGGTCGGTTCCGACACTGTGGTCGAGGAGGGGCACGCGAGCCATCAGCACGAGCAGGACCGCGCAGGCGTATCCGGCGAGGAGGCCCGTGATGCGGCCCGCACCGGTCAGCCACCCCGCCGGACCGACGACGGAGGTGGTGTCAGACCACCACAACGCCAGCACTCCCGCGGCGCCCGCCCAGATCGCGAGCGGCGCGAGCACCGGGACGAGGCTGCGGCGCGGCCGCCGGTGGCGCAGTCCGCGACCGGCGTGGGCGGTGGTGGAGGTGGCGGCCATGAGGCTCCCAGGAGCGTGATCGTCGTCGGGCGCCCCCAGCATCGGCATCGAACCTCTGCGTTTCCTCTGATCCGGGCAGCCCAGCGGGAACTCAGAGGAAACGCAGAGGTTTCCGGGGCCGCCGTGGGGACGTGTGCGAGGGATGCTGTACTCACCATGGAAGAGAGCCGCACACCATCCCCCGGCATGCACCGTCCCGACGGGAGCCCGGTGCGCATCCTGGTCGTCGACGACGAGCCCGATGTCACCGACGTGCTCTCCGCCGCCCTGGTCGGAGAGGGCTGCCGGGTACGGACGGCCGCAGACGGGGCGTCCGCGCTCGCGACCGCCCGCGACTTCCGCCCCGACGCGGTCGTCCTGGACTGGATGCTGCCCGACGTCGACGGCCTGCACGTCCTGCGCGAGCTGCGGCGCGACGCCGACCGCGTGTGCGTGCTGTTCCTGACGGCTCGCGACGCGGTCGAGGACCGCGTCGCCGGCATCACGGCGGGCGGCGACGACTACGTGACCAAGCCGTACAGCCTGGAGGAGGTCATCGCGCGGCTGCGCGGTCTGCTCCGCAGGGCCGGGATGACCGCCGCCACCGACGTGGACCGGCTGGTCGTCGGCGACCTCACGATGGACGAGGAGGCCCGGGAGGTCCGCCGTGCCGGGACCCTGATCGAGCTGTCCCGGACGGAGTTCGAGCTGCTGCGGTTCCTCATGCGCAACCCGCGCCGGGTGCTGTCCAAGAGCCAGATCCTCGACCGGGTCTGGGCGTACGACTTCGGCGGCCAGGCCCATGTCGTCGAGCTCTACATCAGTTATCTCCGCAAGAAGATCGACGCGGGACGTTCCCCGATGATCCACACGGTCCGCGGCGTCGGATACGTCCTGAGGTCCGAGGCCCCATGAGACGACTCCCTCCCCGCACCCTGCGGGGTCAGCTCACCGCCGGCCTCCTCGTCCTGCTGGCGGTGGCCTGCGCGGCCGTGGGCGTCACCACCGTCCTCGCGCTCAAGGGATTCCTGCTGGGACGACTGGACGAGCAGTTGACGGCGACCGGGGGGCGCTTCGCGGCCAGTCTGGAGCACGAGAGGACGCCCGACGCGGACAACCGCCCCGACACCAGGGGGCAGGCCGACGCGACCTTCGGCGCCCGACTGCTGGGCGGCGACGTCACCCACGCCGCCGTGGTCGACGACGCGGCCGACCGCCCCCTGGCGCTCTCCGCCGGAGACCGACGCGCCCTGGGAGGTGTCCCGGTCGACGGGAGGGGGCACAGCATCCGCATCGCCTCGCTCGGCGCCTACCGCGTCACGGCGGTCCGCGGCGACGACGGCGACGTCCTGCTCACCGGACTTCCGCTGCACCCCGTCGAAGCGACGCTGCACCGCCTCGAAGCCGTGGAGGCCGTGGTCTTCGGCGCGGCCCTCCTCGCCACCGGAGTCGCGGGGACGCTGTGGGTGCGGGTGAGCCTGCGACCCCTGCACCAGGTCACCGAGCACGCGTCCGGTGTCGCACGCCTGCCCCTGGCCACCGGCGAGGTCGCCATGCCGCGGCCCCTGCCGGACACCGACCCCCGCACCGAGGTCGGCCAGGTCGCCGCCGCGCTCAACCACATGCTCGGGCACGTGGAGGACGCCCTGGTCCGGCGTCAGGCCGGCGAGGAGCGACTCCGGCACTTCGCCGCCGACGCCAGCCACGAACTGCGGACCCCCGTCGCGAACATCAGGGGCCACGCCGAACTCGCCCTTCGCCACCGGGGCCCTGTCCCCGCCGAGATCCGCCACGCCCTCGATCGCATCCAGTCCGAGTCGCAGCGCATGACGCACCTCGTCGACGACCTCCTGCTCCTGGCCCGTCTCGATGCGGGTCGCCCGCTCGAGCACGAGGAGGTCGACCTGACCCGGCTCGTCCTCGACGCCGTCGACGACGCCCGCGCCGCGGGACCGGGCCACCGCTGGTTCCTGGACCTTCCCGAGGAGCCCGTCGTGGTGTCCGGAGACGGCCAACGTCTACAGCAGGCCCTCGGGAACCTCATGGCCAACGCCCGCACGCACACCCCGGCCGGTACGGAAGTGACGGTCGCCCTCTCCTCGGACGCGGACGGCGCACGGCTCACCGTCAGCGACGACGGGCCCGGGATCCCGGCGGAACTCCAGCCCGAGGTCTTCACCCGCTTCGTCCGTGCCGACCAGGCCCGTTCGCGCAGTACGGGCAGTACCGGCCTCGGACTTGCGATCGTCCACGCGATCGTCACCGCCCACCACGGCGCCGTCGAGGTCACCAGCCGCCCCGGGCACACCGAGTTCCGGGTGTCGCTCCCCGCTCGCTCCGGCTGACCACGTGCCGGCCGACGAGCCGCCCGTCTCACTGGACGGCCGCGTGGATCTCCTGTTCGGTCGCGGAGTGGGAGACCACGAGCAGTTCGTCGCCGGGCCGCAGCACCATCTGCGGCGTCGGCACGTTGGGCCGGCCCTCGCGGACCACGGTGGCGATCACGCTGCCCTCCGGCAGGACCACCTCGGCCAGCGGGCGGCCGGCGGCCCGGGACGCGGCACTGATGGCGGTCTCGATGACGTTGACCCCTGCCTTGCTCAGCCGCAGCAGGGCCACGGTGTCGGTGGCTCCCGTCGCCTCCTCGATCAGCGAGATCAGCGGCGTGGCGGCGGGTACCGCGCTGTCCACCCCCCACGTGCCGTCGAACAGCCAGGCGTTCTCCTCGTCGTTGACGCGGGCGGCCACGCGCGGGACGCCGAAGTGGCGTTTGGCCAGGAGGCTGACGATCAGGTTGTCCTCGTCCTCCCCGGTGGTGGCGATGACCAGATCGGTGTTGAGCGCGCCCGCGTGTTCGAGCAGGTCCGGGTCGCACGCGTCGCCGGTCAGCATCCGGACGGCGAGTCGCGGGCCGAGTTCGGCGGCGCGTGCCTCGTCCCGTTCGAGGACGGTCACGTCGTACCGTGCGGCGGCGAGCACTTGGGCCACCTGGGCGCCGAGCCGTCCGGCGCCCGCGACGATCGCTCTCATGTCCCGAGCTCCTTGCCGAGGAAACCGCGCAGGCGACCGAGGGCCGTGGTGGCGACGGTGAAGGTGACCACGTCCCCGGGCTCGGCCAGCGTGTGGCGCGAGGGAACGAGCGAGTGCCCGCCGCGGGTGACCTCCGCGACACGGATCTCGCCGTCGACCTCGAACACCGACAGTGGGCGGCCGGTGAGGTAGTCGGGCAGGCTGGAACGGACGAGCAGTGTCTCGCCGTCGCCGAACCCCAGTTCCGGCGCGAGGTGCCGGTGCAGCAGAAGGCGGTGCAGCCGGTCGACGGTCCAGCTGACGCTGCTGATGGTGCGGATGCCCAGGCCCCGGTGGACCTCGGCCCTGCGCGGGTCGTCGACCCTGGCAAGGACGACAGGCACCCGGTACGTCTGCCTCGCCACTCGCGCGGTGACGATGTTGCCGTTGTCCCGGCCGGTCACCGCCAGCAGCGCGTCGGCGTGTCCGACGCCCGCCGCGTCCAGCACCGCGCGGCTGTAGCCGTTGCCCTCGAGGAAGTGCCCGGCGAAACCTTCACGAAGGGCTTTCCGGGCCTGCGGACGACGGTCGACCACCCAGATGTCGTGGCCCTCGGCGGTGAGGCGCAGGGCCAGCGCGGAACCCACCCGCCCGCAGCCCACGATGATCACCTTCATGCCCCCGCCCCTTCCCGTCGCCCCGCGCCGGGCAGTGGCCGGAAACGCCGCAGCCACCACTTGCGCAGTTCCTCGGCGGCCAGCGGCAGTGCGCCGAACGCGGCGAGCACGGCCCAGTCGGCGGCGTCCAGCGGCGCGGTGTGGAACACGGCCTGCAGGAAGGGCAGATAGGAGATCGCCGCCATGATGGCGACCCCCAGCAAGCCCGCGGCGATGAGCGCGGGGTTGGACCACAGGCCGATGCGGAAGACGCTCTCGCGGTCGGTGCGTACCGCCTGGGCGTTGAAGAACTGGCTGACGACGATGCCCGCCTGGACCATGGTGATCGCCTCCCGGTAGACGGGGTTGCCGGCGGTGAAGTCCGCGTAGGGGACGCCCGCGGAGTTGACGTGCCAGAAGAAGACCGCGCACACCCCCAGCGCCTGGATGCTGCCGAGGAACAGGAAGCGGCGGACCACTGCCGCGGAGAACAGCGGTTCGCGCCGGGAACGCGGCGGTCGGTCCATCACATCGGGCTCGGGGGGCTCGGCGCCGAGCGCGAGCGCGGGCAGCACGTCCGATCCCAGGTCGATGGCGAGGATCTGCACGGCGGTGATCGGCACGAGTGGGAACCCCACGAAGGTCGCGACGAGGATCGGGACCAGCTCGGCGACGTTGTGGCTGAACAGGTAGACCAGGAACTTGCGGATGTTGCGGTAGACCGAGCGGCCCAGACGGACGGCCGCCGCGATCGACGCGAAGGAGTCGTCCAGCAGTACCATCTCGGCGGCCTCGCGGGCCACGTCGGTGCCCCCGGCTCCCATGGCCACCCCGATGTCGGCGTGTTTGAGCGCGGGAGCGTCGTTGGCGCCGTCCCCGGTGACCGCCACCACGTGGCCGGTCCCCTGCAGGGCTGCGACAGCCCGCATCTTGTGCTCGGGGCTGACCCGGCACAGCAGCAGCTCGGCAGGGCGCCCCAGCAGTTCGCGCAGTGCCTCGCTGTCCATGGAGTCCAGGTCCGCGCCCGTCATCACCAAGGGTGCCGCCCCGCGGACGATCCCCACCCGCCGCGCGACCGCCTCGGCGGTCAGCGGATGGTCGCCGGTGACCATCACGATGCGGATCCCCGCCCGACGGCAAGCCGTGACGGCGTCGGTGACCTCCGGGCGCGGCGGATCCTGCATTCCGGCCAGCCCCAGGAACACCAGGTGGGACTCGGCTTCCTCCTGTGATCCTGACGGCTGCCCGGGCGGCAGCGTCCGCTGTGCCACGCCCAGTACCCGCAGTCCTTGCGCGGCCATCGCGTCGTTCGCCTCGGTGATCGCTTCCCGTGCCCGGGCGGTCAGCGGCTCGGGCCCCGACTCGCCGACGGCATGCGTGCAGCGCGCGAGCAGTTCCTGCGCCGCACCCTTCACGCAGATCTGGCTGCCGCCGTCCGGGAGCGCGTTCACCGTGCTCATGACTTTTCGGTCGGAGTCGAAGGGGAACTCCGTCACCCGCGGTGTGCGCTGCTCCTCGCCGGCGGTGTCCACTCCGGCCTTGGCGGCCGCCACCAGCAGGGCGCCTTCCGTGGTGTCGCCCAGGATGCGCGTACCGCCCCGCTCACTCGGGGGCAACAGGCGTGCGTCGCAGCACAGGGCGGCCACCCGCAGGAGTTCCCGTACCGGGCCGGGATCGGTGAGCGTGCCGACGGGCTCGTATCCGACACCGGACACCTCGTGCCAGGCCCCGCGTGCCCACAGCCGGGTCACGGTCATCTCGGCCTGGGTGAGGGTGCCGGTCTTGTCGGTGCAGATCACCGTCGTCGACCCGAGCGCCTCCACCGCCAGCAGCTTCTTCACCAGCGCGTTGCGCCGGGCCATCCTCCGCACGCCGATGGCCAGCGACACCGACAAGGTCGCCGGGAGTCCCTCCGGGACCAGGGCGACCATGACGCCGAGCGCGAAGACGAACGAGGCCACCACCGGCTGCCCCGACGGGATCCGGATCGCGAACAGCAGGGCTCCGATGACCAGGGCCGCCAGCGCGACCCGCCGGGCCATCGCCGCGACCTGTACCTGCAACGGGGTCCGCTGACGGGGCGCCCGTGCCGTCAGCCGGAAGATCCGGCCGAACTCGGTCGCCGCGCCGGTCGCCAAGACAACGGCCTTGCCCGAGCCGGCCACCACGTCGGTACCCATGAACAGGCAGTCACGCGCCTGCAGCAGCGGGCCGGCCGGTACCGCCTCCGCGGTCCGCCGCACGGGCTCGCTCTCCCCGGTGAGTGCGGCGTTGTTCAGCTCGACCGCCCGTGCCTCGACGAGCCGGCAGTCGGCGGGCACCGCATCGCCCGCCTCCAGGACCAGCAGATCACCCGGCACGAGTTCCCGTACGGGCAGCGGCGCCCGCTCCCCGTCGCGCAGCACGGTGCACGTGTGCGGCACCATCGCCTGAAGTGACTCGGCGGTGCGTTCGGCCGAGTACTCCTGGGCGAAGCCGATCACGGCGTTGAGCAGCACCACCGTGGCGATGGCGAAGGCGAGCTGGAGGGTCCCTTCGTCGCGGGGCTCCTGCAGCCCGTACGCGAGGAACGTGATGCCGGAGGCGACCAGCAGCACCACTGCGAACAGGTCGGTGAACTGGGACAGCAGCCGCGGCCACAGACCCCGCCCGGCTGCTGCGGGCAACTCGTTGGAGCCGTGACGTGCCAGGCGCGCTGCGGCCTCGGCGGGGGTGAGACCGCGCGGCGAGCTGCCCAGTGCCGGGAACACCTGCTCCGGGGGCAGGGAGGGTACGTCCGCCGGGTCGACGTCGTGGGCGCCCGGGGCAAGCTGAGGCCGCCGGGGGACGACGGGGGCGGAACTCATCCGGGCCCGCCCCCGGGAAGACCGCCGGGACCGCCGTGAGGCGGCCCGTCGCGGCCCACGAGGACACCGTGTCCGATCACCTCGAACCCTGCCGGTGACCGGTCGCCCGTTCCAGTACCTCGAGCCTCTGCCGGTACTCCTTGTCGTCGATCTCGCCGCGGGCGTACCGCTCGGCCAGCAGCTCCCGCGGGCTCGGGCGCTGCCGCTCGGCGGACCGGGCCGGACCGGTGTCGTGGGTGCGGCGCACCAGTACCGTCACGGCCAGGCCGACGAGCACCAGCAGCACGAGCCATCCGAGTGACATCAGGGCCCAGCCCCAGCCGTTCATGTGGTCGTAGACGAACATCGTGTCCTCCTCACGGAGTGCGTAGCCGTTCGGCGGTGATGCCGTGGACCGTGGGATCCACGGGCCGTCCGTGCGTGTCGTCGATCCGGTACGTGAGCCGGTTCACCACGGCGACGACGCCGTCGACGTGCCGGGTCATGGCCTCGGCCAGGGGCACCTCACTGCGGCGCTCCAGGCGGCCCTCGAGGGTGACCACCCCGAGGTGGACGCTCACCCCGATCGCGCGCGGGGCCAGCCACAGGGCGCGGACGACGACCTCGTCGACGACCTCGGTCCGGATCTCGGGGTCCGGGCGGAGGAAGACCTGGAGCAGGTCGCCACGGGTGACGATGCCGACGAGACGGTCCTCGTCGTCGACCACGGGCAGTCGGTTGACGCGGTGGTCCGCCATGGTGCGGGCGGCGACGGCGATGCTCTCCCCCGCGCGTACGGTGATCGCCGGAGTGGACATCAGCTGCCCGGCGGTGCGTGCGCGGCCACGGACGGCATTCCTCCGGGCGGAGGGGGACAGCGCCTGCAGGCGCCGCCGCCAGCCCTCCTGCCGGGCCGTCTGGCGCAGCATCAGGTCGCTCTCGGAGACGACTCCGAGCACCTTGTCGTCGTCGTCGACCACGGGCAGGCCGCTGATCCGGTGCCGTGCGAGCAACGCGACGACGTCCTTGAACGGAGTGCCCTCACGGACACTGACGACGTCCGCCGTCATCAGGTGACCGGTCTTGCGGTGCTTCATCGTCGTCTCCTCCTGGCCGCGGCAGGCTCACCGAAGCCGGCGCAGGTACGGGTCCCGGGCTTGCCGCGGGAGCACGCGGATGCGGACGTCGAGGGCCTCCACGCCGCTCGGGCGGGCGACCACGGGATTGAGGTCGGCCTCGGCGAGCTGCGGCAGGTCGGACGCCATCGCCGACAGCCGCAGCAGCAGTTGCTCGAGCCCCTCCAGGTCGGCCGCCGTGCTGCCGCGGTGACCGAACAGGAGCGGGGCACACCGCGGCGCGGTGATCAGGTCGTGGACGTCGAGGTCGGTGAGCGGGGCCAGCCGCGCCGCGTGGTCGGCCAGCACCTCGGTGGCGGTGCCGCCCAGGCCGAACAGGACCAGCGGCCCGAACACCTCGTCCTGGACGAGACCTGCGAACAGTTCGGTGCCCCGGCCCGCCATCGGCTGCACCAGTACGCCCGTCAGCACCTCGCCGAAACGTCCGGCCAGCTCGCGGTACCCGGCGCGGACCTGCTCCTCGCCTTGGAGGTCCAGCAAGACCGCCCCGTGCTCGCTCTTGTGCACCAGGCCCGGCCAATGGGCCTTGAGCGCCACCCGTCCACCGGGTCCGGTGAGCCGCCCCGCCGCCTCGACGGCCTGCTGCTCGTCCTGCGCCCATGCCTGCGCCACGTGCGGGATGCCGTAGTGGTCGAGCAACTCGGCGCAGGCGTACGGGGCGAGCCAGCCTCCGTCGGGGTGTGCGGCGAGGAACCCCTCGACCAAGGCCCTCGCGGCGACCGCGTCGGTGCCCTTCACGACGGGGACGGTGCCCGGCGGCCGGGCCAGCCCGCGGGCCCGCGCCGCCGCGTGGGCCAGTGCCTGGGCCGCGGCCCGCGGGTCGTTGTACGCGGGTACCGCCCCACCGCCTGCGGTGTGCAGCAGCCGTACGCCCTCGGGCTGGTCGAGCAGGACCGCGGCCACGGTTGCGGCCCGGCCGTCGCCAAGGCCGTGCGTGAGGGCCCGCACCGGGTCGTCACCGGTCGCCGCCGCCAGGGCGGTGGGGACCAGGACGAGCAGTACGGCGTCCACGGACGGGTGGCCGGCGAGCCGGTTCACGCAGGCGCGCAGTGCGCTCTCGCCCACCGCGGCGGTCGTGTCCACCGGATTGGCGGCGCTCGCACCCAAGGGCAGCAGACCGAGCAGTTCCCGGGTCACGGCGTCCGGTAGGACGGGCACCGAGAGCCCGGCCTCCTGGCAGGCGTCCGCCGCCAGTACCCCGGCGCCACCCGCGTTGGACACCACGGCGACACGGGTGCCGTCAGGGAGTGGCTGCGAGTGCAGGAGAGCGGCGGTCTCGAGGAGTTCGCCGATCGTGCGCGTCGCGATGATCCCCGCCTGGGTGAACAGCGCCTGCCGGGTCATCGTCGGCGTCGCGGCGGCAGCCGTGTGCGAGGCCGCGGCACGCCGCCCGGCCTCGGAACGGCCCGCGTCGACGGTCAGCACGGGCATGACGCGTGCCACCCGGCGGGCGGTGCGGGAGAAGGCGCGCGGGTTGCCGAAGGACTCCAGGTGGAGCAGCGCCATGTCGCTGCGGCCGTCGCCCTCCCACCACTGCAACAGGTCGTTGCCGCTGACGTCGTACTTGTCGCCGAGCGAGACGAACTCCGAGACCCCGATGCCCAGCCGGGCCAGGCCGCCGAGCAGCGCGATGCCCACCCCGCCCGACTGGACGGCGACACCGGCGGTACCGGGCAGCGGCCGGTGCGCGGCGAAGGTGGCCTCCAGCCGTACGTCCTCCTCGGTGTTCGCGATGCCGAGGCAGTTCGGGCCGACCAGGCGCATCCCGTAGTGGCGGCAGGCACCGAGCAGCGCCACGGCCTGGCCCGAGTCCAGCCCGGAGGTGACGACGACCAGCGCGCGCACCCCGACGGCACCACACTGGCGCGCGACCTCCGGCACCGCCGCGGCCGGGACGGCGAGCACGGCCAGCTCGGGAACCTGCGGCAGCTCGGCCACGGACGGGTACGCGGGAACGTCCGCGATGGTGCCGGCGTGCGGGTTGACCGCGTACAGAGGACCGGTGAAGCCGCCGCGCAGCAGGTTGCGCAGGACCGCCCGCCCCACCGACGACGGCCTGGTGCCGGCCCCGACGACCGCCACCGAGCGCGGGCGCAGGAGCGGCCGCATGCTCGCGGTGTCGGCGCCACGGCCTCGTTCGTCACAGGCCGCCAGGTACCGCTCGTCGGCATCGAGGCGGATGGTGCAGTGCACTTCGGGGCCGTCGAAGTGGCGGGCGGTCCGCAGCCCCAGATCTGCGAAGACCTTGAGCACGGCGTGGTTGTCCGCGAGGGCGTCGGCTTCGAAGGTCCTGATGCCGTCGGAGCGGGCCGCGTGCACCAGGTGCTCCAGCAGCAGGGTTCCGACGCCGGTGTGGTGGACGTCGTCGGCCACGGCCAGAGCGACGTCGGCCGCCTCGGGGTCCTGTCCGGTGACGTACTCGGCGAGGCCCACCAGCCGGTCGCCGAGCAGCGCGAGCAAGGTCAGCCGACCAGGCCGGGCGGGTTCGTGGAGACGGTCGGCGGCGAGCTGTCCCGAACGCCGGCCCACGCAGAAGAACCGCAACCGCACGTTCTCCGGCGACATCCGTGCGTACAGGTGCTCGACCCGGTCGTGGTCGTCCGGCCCCGCGGCGCGGATCTCCACGGTCCTGCCGTCCGCCAGCAGCGCGTGGGTCGGCTGCGGCCGGCGCAACGCGGTGTCCGTCATCGCTGTTCCCCTCTCCTCGGCTCCCTCCCACCATCGGGCGGGGACCGAGGTGCTCCCAGGGGTCGGCCGGGGCTCCGACGGGGGCCGAAAGGCCCCTCATCCGGCGCCGGCCGGGGCGGACGAGGGTCAGGCGGTGCCCCGTCCGGAACGCGCGGCCGCGGCGTCAGACGAGAGCTCGTGGAGGGCGAGGACACGGCACCGTCCACTGCCTGCTCCCGCAGGGTCAGCGGTGCGCCGGGGCGGGCCGGACGGTGTCGTCGGCCTTGTAGCCCAGCCGGGCCTCGACGTCGACGACGCCGTCGACGCCGCGGCACAGCTCGGTGACCACCGGCACGAGGCTGCGGCGATCCACCACGCCCTCGAGGGTGACCTTCCCGTCGACCACCTGGACCGTGACGGCGTTGGGGGCGAGCCCGAGCGTCTTCACCAGCAGGTCACCGGCTATCTCCTCACGGATGGCGCGGTCCCTGCGCAGGAAGACCCGGAGCAGGTCGGCGCGGCTGACCACCCCCACCAGTCGGCCCGTCTCGTCCACCACCGGCAGCCGCTTCACCCCTCGACGCTCCATCACCCGGGCCGCCTCGACCACGGACCACTCGGGCCGCGCGACGACGGGCGGGCTGCTCATCAGCCCCTCCGCGGTCGTGGCGGCGAGGCCGGAACGCTCGCCCGGCCGCGGATGCCGGGCCGGCAGCAGGCCGGTCGGATCCGGCTGCCCCGCCTCCTTGTGCAGCAGGTCCGCCTCGGACACCACGCCGACCGGCCGGTTCCCTTCGTCCACGACGGGAACGGCCGTGACGTCGTGTTCCGCCAGCAGCTTCGCGATCTCCTTGAACGGCGTGTCCGGCCGCGCCGACACGACTGCCCTGGTCATCAGATCGCCGACGTTGCGGTGGTACATCTCCCCGCCTCCCTGCACTGTCGTCTCAGGCCGGGTCCGCCGTGGACGGGCCCCGCCTCGTCAGGTCCACTGTCGGTCGTTTCCACCGTGCCCCGCATGGGCCGGTGGGGCCACCGGTACGGCCGAGGGTCCCCTGGGACGGGCCGACTGGCCCATGTGCGCATGGGGCACCGACCGGCAGGGTCGTCGGTACGGGAACCACAACATCGAGAGGCGGTGGAAGCCATGACGCTTCCCCTGGTCGTGGGCACCGACGGCTCGGATGCCGCCCTGAAGGCGGTCGACTGGGCCGCGGACGAGGCCGAGGTACGCGGGCTGCCGCTGCGGATCGTGCACGCCTCCCTGTGGGAGCGGTACGAGGGACGGGCCCCTTCCTTCAGCCGGGTACCTCCCGAAGCGCAGATCCTGGCCCAGCACATCGCGAGTTCCGCACGGGAGCGGGCCGGCCTGCGCCGCCCCGGCCTCGAGGTGTCGGCCGAGGTCCTCGCCGAGGACACCACGTACGCGTTGCTGCGCGAAGCGACCCGCGCCACCGCCGTGGTGGTGGGCCACCGTGGCCGCGGCGACATGGCGGGCCTGCTGCTGGGCTCCGTCGGTCTGACCCTGGCCGGCCGTGCGGAGTGCCCGGTGGTCGTGGTGAGGGGCGACCGAGAGGAACGGGACGCCGGCTCCGGCCAGGGCTGGATCGTGCTCGGTGTAGGGCCGGACGAGAACTCCGCCGCCGCCGTGGAGTTCGCCTTCCACGAGGCCCAACTGCGCGGATGCGGTGTGCGGGCCGTTCACGCTTGGCGGATGCCGCCGGGCGGGAGCGCCGAGTACGGCTACGAGGACGAGGCGGCCAAAACCCACCGACGTCGTGCCGAGGAACACCTTGACCAGGCCCTGCGGGCCGCGGCGACCGCCCGCCCCGGCGTGCGCTACCACCGGTACGTGCAGGAGGGCCATGCCCGCAAGGTCCTGCTCGCGACGCTGGACGACGCTGACCTGCTGGTCGTCGGCGCCCGTCGCCGCAACAGCCCCTTCGGGCTCCAGCTCGGCCCCGTCAACCATGCGGTGATCCACCACGCCCCGTGCCCGGTCGCCCTCGTCCCCCAGCCCGCGTGATCCGCGGTTGAGCCGGCCCTGCCCCGCTCCCGGGGCGGGGCAGCTGGGTCGAAGGGAGACTGGAGAGGAAGGCCTGTCGCACGACCCCGAGGCGCAGGAGGGGGCCGCGCGGCGGGCCCGGCCCGGCCGCCGGATTCCCTGGAGAGGGGCGACGATGGGGGAGTGGACCTGGTCGTACGAGGGTTACGACCCAGCCCAGGAACGGTTGCGCGAGGCCCTGTGCACCCTGGGCAACGGCTACTTCGCCACCCGCGGCGCCGCCCCGGAGACCGTGGCCGGCCCCCACCACTACCCCGGCACCTATGCCGCCGGGTGCTACAACCGGCTCCACTCCACCGTCGCCGGGCGGAAGGTGCAGAACGAGGACATGGTCAACCTGCCCAACTGGCTGCCCCTGCGGTTCAGGATCGGCGACGGCGGGGCGTGGTTCGCCCCCGACGACGGCTCACTGCTGGAGCACCGGCAGGACCTCGACCTCCAACACGCGACCCTGACCAGGACGATCCGTTTGCGTGACCCGCGCGGGCGGATCCTCGCCGTCGAGCAGACCCGGCTGGTGCACATGCACGACCCGCACCTCGCCGCACTGCGCACCGTCTTCCGCGTGGAGGGCGACTGGTCCGCCGACCTGGAGGTCGAGTCCGCGCTCGACGGCGACGTCGGCAACGCAGGTGTCGCCCGCTACGGGGACCTGAACGGCCGTCACCTCACCCGGATGCACACCGGAACCTCCGAGCCGGACACCGTCTGGCTGCGGTGCCGTACCACCGCCTCCGACATCCGCATCGCGCTCGCCGCGCGGACACGCGCCACGACGTCTCCGACGGCCGTACGGAAACTGGAGCCGGGGGAGCGCACCGTGGTCCACCGGCTGACCGTCCCGGTCGCACCAGACCGGCCGGCCGTCGTCGAGAAGACCGTTGCCCTGCACACCTCCCGGGACCCGGCGATCAGCGACCCGCTGCACGCCGCCCTCGACCGTGTTGAACGGGCCCCGGACTTCGCCGGCCTCCTCGCCACGCACACCGCCGCCTGGGCCCGGCTGTGGCGCCGCGCCGGCCTGGACGTTCCCGGCGAAGCCGGACGGATCCTGCGGCTGCACGCCTTCCACGTCCTGCAGACCCTCTCCCCGCACACCGCCGAGCTGGACGTGGGCGTGCCCGCCAGGGGACTGCACGGAGAGGCCTACCGAGGACACGTCTTCTGGGACGAGCTGTTCGTCCTGCCCTACCTCGACCTGCACTTCCCCGAGGTGTCCCGGGCGCTGCTGGAGTACCGCCACCGCCGTCTGGAGGAGGCGTGCCGGGCGGCGGAACAGGTGGGGTGCACGGGAGCGATGTACCCGTGGCAGAGCGGCAGCGACGGACGCGAGGAGACCCAGACCCTCCACCTCAACCCGCGCTCGGGACGCTGGCTGCCGGACCACACCCGGCTCCAGCACCACGTCGGCTCCGCCGTGGCCTACAACATCTGGCGGTACGGCCAGGCCACCGGCGACACGGAGTTCCTGTACACCAAGGGCGCCGAGATGCTGTTGCAGATCGCCCGCTTCTGGGCCTGCCGCGCCACCTGGGACCCCGACTGCGGCACCGGCGGCCGCTACCGCATCCGCGGCGTCGTCGGACCCGACGAGTACCACGACGCCTACCCCGGCTCCGCGACGCCCGGAGTCGACGACAACACGTACACCAACGTCACCGCCGCCTGGGTACTGGAGCGGACCCTGGAGCTGTGGCGGACCCTCCCCGCGCCGCGCCGCGACGAACTCCGCGAGCGGACGGGCCTCGGCCCGGAGGAGACGGACCGCTGGGAGGACGTCTCGCGCAAGCTGTACGTCCCCTGGCACGCCGGCGTGATCAGCCAGTTCACGGGCTACGACGGGCTGGAGGAGCTCGACTGGGCGGGCTACCGGGCCCGGTACGGGGACATCCGCCGGCTGGACCGGATCCTGGAGGCGGAGGGGGACTCGGTCAACCGCTACCGGGCGTCCAAGCAGGCCGACGTGCTCATGCTGGGCTACCTGTTCCCACCCACCGAACTGCACCGCCTGTTCGGGCGCCTGGGGTACCGGCTGGACGACGGCACGTGGCAGTCAACGGTCGACTACTACCTGCGCCGCACCAGCCACGGCTCCACCCTCAGCGGGGTGGTGCACGCCTGGGTGCTGACCCGGGCCCACCCGGCCGACGCATGGTCCTGCGCGCAGGAGGCACTGCTGGGGGACGTCACCGACGTCCAGGGCGGCACCACCGAGGAAGGCATACACCTGGGTGCCATGGCCGGCACCCTCGACCTCGTCCAGCGCGGCCTGACCGGTCTGGAAGCCCGTGAGGACGCCCTGTGGCTCGATCCGGCGCCGCTGCCGCAGCTGTCGCGCTTCGCCTTCACGGTCCGCTACCGGGGGCACTGGGGCGTGCGGATCCACGTCGACGGAGGCCGCATCAGCGTCGCCGTCCCCGCCTCCGCGGGGGCACCGGTCCGGATCCGCATCGGCGGCCGGACCTGGTCCGTCCCGCCCGGCCGCTTCCGGCTGCTCGACCTGCCGGCCCGATGAAATCGGTCCGCAGCGCGGGCCCTTCACTACACAAGGCAACTGATCGACTACGATCCGTGACATGACGTGGCGAGCGGGTCGGCGCATCTCCTTCCGTGGAGTGCTCCTGCTGCTGGGCGTGCTCGTGTTCACGAGCATCCACCTGGTGGCCTGCGCGCACGGGCCGGACCGAACGGGTGGCGACACCCTCACCGCCGGTCCCGCCGCGGCGGGACCGTGCCAGCCGCAGGACGCCGCGACACGCCCGGACCAGGACGTCGCCCGCGGCGACGGACCGCCCGCCGACCACCACGCCCTGTGCGGAGTCGCACTCGACCGGCTCCCCGATCCCCGCCCCCGGCTGGCCGACACCCCCACGGTTTCCGGCATCGGGGCGGCGCCTGCCGTACCGGCGCCGGCCATCCACCCCCCGAAGGCCGAGGCCGCAGGCGCCGGACGGCCCTGCGCACCCGCACGTTCCGGCCCCGGAACACTGAGTCTGCTCTGCGTATCGCGGACCTGACAGGGCCCCAGCCCCGCCCGCCGCACCGCGCACCGCGCAGCGGGCAGGGCTGCACGCGCCCCCGGATCCGTACGAGCAACGGCCGCGCCACGGCGGCGGCCGCAGGAGAAACCCGTATGAACACCCTCCCTCACCCCGGCACGCCCGCGTCCCCGGCCGCACTCCTCGCCGCCACCGCGCCCCCGCGCCGCACTCCGGCCGGACTGGTCGGCAACACGCCCGTGCTGTGGGTCGGATCGCCCTTCGTCCCCGACGGCCGCGGCTTCTGGGCCAAACTCGAGGGCTTCAACCCCGGCGGCATCAAGGACCGCTCCGCGCTGTACATGATCGAGGCGGCCCGCGCCCGCGGTGAACTCCTCCCCGGTGCCCGCATCGTGGAGTCCACCAGCGGCACGCTCGGCCTCGGGCTCGCCCTCGCGGGGGCCGTGCACGGACACGCGGTCACGGCGGTCACCGACCCCGGCATGGAACCGCCCATGGTCTCCCTGCTCACCGCCTACGGAGCGACCGTCGACATCGTCGCCGAACCGCACGCCGTCGGCGGCTGGCAGCAGGCCCGCCGCGACAGGGTGCGGGAACTCCTCGCCGCCGATCCGACCGCCTGGTGCCCGGACCAGTACCACAACCCTGACAACGTCGCCGCCTACGCGGCCCTCGCCCACGAACTCGTCGCCCAGCTCGGCCGCATCGACGTCCTGGTCGCCAGTGTCGGCACCGGAGGACACTCGGCCGGGGTCAGCGGCCGGCTGCGCGCGTTCTTCCCCAACCTGCGGCTGGTCGGCGTCGACACCACGGGATCGACGATCTTCGGCCAGCCGCCCGCCGCCCGGCTCATGCGGGGCCTTGGCAGCAGCATCCATCCCCGCAACGTCGACCACGGGGCCTTCGACGAGGTGCACTGGGTCGCCGCCGGCGAGGCGGTGTGGGCCTGCCGGCGCCTCGCCCGCTACCACTACGCCACCGGCGGCTGGAGCGTCGGCGCGGTCGCCCTGGTCTCCCGCTGGCTGGCCCGTACGCTGCCGGCCGAGACCCGGATCGTGACGATCTTCCCCGACGGCCCGCAACGCTACGTCGGCACCGTCTTCGACGACGCATACTGCCGGGGCCACGGCCTGCTCCACCACGAACCGGCCGAGGACCCGCAGGAGATCGCCCACCCGGGCGAGACCGTGGTCGACCGCTGGACCCGCTGCACCACCGTGGTGGACCCGCCGGCCGACGCGCCGGCCGGCGAACTCGGCGGCCTGTCCTTCGAGGCCGCCCGGTGAGGGGGCTGTGGCGGCAGGCCCGCTCGTTCGACACCCCGGCCCGGCTGTTGATGGCCAACCAGTTCGCCATCAACCTGGGCTTCTACATGCTCATGCCCTACCTCGCCGACCACCTGGCCGGCGGTCTCGGCCTGGCCGCCTGGGCCGTCGGCCTCGTCCTGGGCGTACGGAACTTCTCCCAGCAGGGCATGTTCGTGCTCGGCGGCACCATCGCGGACCGCTTCGGCTACAAGACGCCCATCGTGATGGGCTGCACCCTGCGCACCTTCGGCTTCGCGCTGCTCGGGCTGGTCGACTCCCTGCCCGCGCTGGTCGCGGCCTCGGCCGCAGCCGGGTTCGCCGGCGCGCTGTTCAACCCGGCGGTCCGCGCCTATCTGGCCGTGGAGGCCGGGGAGCGGCGGGTGGAGGGCTTCGCCCTTTTCAACGTCTTCTACCAGGCGGGCGTCCTGATCGGCCCCCTGGTCGGCCTGGCGCTGCTCGCCCTGGACTTCCGCGCCGTGTGCCTGACGGCCGCGGCCGTCTTCGCCGTGCTGACCGTCCTGCAGTGCCGGGCCCTGCCCGACCGGCGGCCGGAACGCGGCACCGGCACGGGCCCCGGGGCGGCGGCGGGTGTCCTCGGCTCCTGGCGACAGGTGCTGGGCAACCGGCCGTTCATGCTGTTCTCCCTGGCCATGATCGGCTCGTACGTGCTGTCCTTCCAGGTCTACCTGGCCCTGCCCCTACAGGCCCACGCACTCCTGGGCACCGGCGGACAGGCCGTCACCAGCAGCCTGTTCATCGTCTCGGCGGTCGTTTCCGTCCTCGGCCAGCTCCGCATCACCCGCTGGGTGCGTGCCCGCTGGTCCGGGCCGCAGGCCATCGTCGGCGGGATCCTCCTCATGGGCCTGGCCTTCACGCCCCTGGCCGTGAGCCCCGACCCGTCCGGCGGGACGTTCGAGGCCGTCCTCGCGGTGGCCCTGCTCGTGATCGCCGTCGCGGTCCTGGCCGTGGGCAGCGCGGTGGTCTACCCCTTCGAGATGGACACCATCGTCACGCTCTCCGGAGAGCGCCTCGTCGCCACGCACTACGGCTGGTACAACACCGTCTCCGGGCTCGGCATCACCCTGGGCAACCTCGCCACCGGCGCCATCTGGGACCTCGCCGACCACAGCGGCAGGCCGTGGCTGGTCTGGCTGACGCTGACCGCGACCGGCCTGCTGTGCGCCGGTTGCGTCCAGCTCCTGTCGCGGGCCGGAGGGCTCGCCGCGGTCACACCCGAACCGGCCCTCGCCTGACCGAACGTCGCCCGCGCGAGAGTGCGCGGGCGGTACCGGCACGGTGGCCGTGCCCACGCCGGCACACGGTGGCGTGCACGCCACCGTGTGCCGCGGGGAGGCGTAGGGGTCTCTTCACGAGCCTGACGAGCCGCAGACGCGAGTGACGTCCACGTCCAGGAAGTGCGCCGAGCAGGAGATGCACGGATCGTGGTTGCGGACGATACGTTCGCACAGACGGGCCAACGCGTCGTCGGGCAGGTCGCCACGCTGCAGTTCCCGTTCCACGAGGCGGCGAACGTCGTCTTCGATGGCTCCCTGGTTCTGGGCGGTCGGCGGCACGATGCGTGCCTCCGTGACTCGGCCCTGGCCGTCGATCGCGTAGCGGTGGTACAGCAGTCCGCGAGGCGCTTCGGTTGCGCCGTGCCCCACCCCCGCCCGGGGCGGTGCATCGGTGTACGGCCGCGGTGGCGGTTCGTAGCCGTCGATGATGCGCAAGGCCTCCTCCACGGCGTACAGGACCTCCACTGCGCGCACGATGATGCTTCGGTACGGGTTGGGAGGAGAACCGGCGCCGGCCAGCCGCGGAGGTTCCGCCAGCCCGGCTTCCCGGGCCGCCTGGAGGGCCAGGGGCGACAGGAGGTGGCCGCTGACGGCGTAGCGGGCCAGGGAGCCGGTGAGGTGGCGGCGCCCGTCCAGCCGTGAGTGGAGCGCCGTGGAGTGCGGGACCTGTTCCTCGACGACGTGGGCGCTGAAGTCGGAGACGGGGAAGCCGTAGGGCGCCGTCCCGTCGGCGGGCAGGACGGTCGGCACCCCGGACTCGATGGCGTACGTGTCCGGTTCGGCGAGGGCGAACAGGTCGGCGTCGCACTCGGCGTCGGGGAAGTCGAAGCCCGCCACCCACCGTACGGTGTCCCAGGCGTCATCGAGGGCGACCCGCAGCCTTTCCGCGAGGGGCCGGAGTTCGGCACGGGTGGGGGTGCGGTGGAAGCCGCCGAGCCGGACGTTGACGGGATGGATCGAGCGCCCGCCGAGCAGCTCCATCACGGCGTTGCCGGCCAGCTTCAGCCGCAGCCCGCGCTCGACGTGCTGCCGGTGGTCGCGGGCCAGGCCGATCACGTCGTCGTGGCCGAGGAAGTCCGGGGCGTGCAGCAGGTGGATGTGCAGGGTCTGGCTCTCGATCCACTCACCGCAGTACAGGAGGCGCCTGAGCGCGGCCAGAGCGCCGTCCACGACCACCCCGCAGGCGTCCTCGACGGCCCTGCAGGCCGTCAGCTGGTAGGCGACGGGACAGATGCCGCAGATGCGGGAGGTCAGGTCGGGAGGCTCGGTGTGCGCGCGGCCGCGCAGGAAGGCCTCGAAGAACCGCGGCGGCTCGTAGATCGCGAGCTGGGCATGGGCGACCGTGCCCCGCCTGAGCAGCAGGCGCAGCGCCGCCTGGCCTTCGATGCGTGCCAGCGCGGGAAGACGCAGGACGCGTGCCTCGTCGCTCGTGTCGCTCATCGCGGGCCCTGCTCCTCGACTTCGGTGAACGCCGTGACGTTGAAGGTGTGCAGGAGGCGTCCGGTGTCTTCGTCGCTCAGCCCGTCGCGTCGCAGCAGGGGGATGAGCGCGGGGAGGTTCGTCGTGCCGGCGGGTCCGAAACATCCGTAGCAGCCACGGCCGTAGGCGGGGCAGAGGGCGCCGCAGCCGGCGTGCGTGGCAGGTCCCAGGCAGGGCGTGCCGTGGGCGACGACGACGCACACGACACCACGCCGCTTGCACGAGAAGCACACGCTGTGGTTGGGGACGTCCGGCTTGCGGCTGGCGAGGAAGGCGGTGATGACCTCCAGGAGCTGGCCGCGGTCGATGGGGCAGCCGCGCAACTCGAAGTCGACCCTCACATGGGCGGAGATCGGCGTTGAGGTGGCGAGGGTGGCGATGTACTCGGGGCGAGCGTAGACCGCCGTCAGGTACTCCGTGGCGTCCGCGTAGTTCCGCAGTGCCTGGACGCCGCCCGCGGTGGCGCAGGCGCCGATGGTGACGAGGTGCCGGGACTCCTCGCGGACCCGCCGGATGCGCGCCGCGTCCTCGGGGGTGCTCACCGACCCCTCGACCAATGAGAGGTCGTAGGGTCCGGGTGCGATGTCGCCGGAGGCCTCCAGGAAGTGGGCGACCTCCACCTCCCGTGCTAGGCCAAGCAGTTCGTCCTCGCAGTCCAGGAGCGTCAGCTGGCAGCCGTCGCACGAGGCGAACTTGAACACTCCCAGCCGTGGACGCGACGGCGTTCCGGAGGAGGGGGAGGAGGTCATGTCAGAGCTCCCGCACGGCGAGCAGCGGTCGGGCCAGGTCGTACCGGACCACGGGGCCGTCACGGCAGAGCAGCAGGGGACCGAGCTGGCAGTGACCGCAGTGACCGGTTGCGCACCGCATGTTCCGTTCCAGGGAGACCTGCACGCGGTCGGGGCGCAGGCCGAGGTGGATCAGCCTGCGGGCGGCGGCGCGGATCATGACTTCGGGGCCGCAGACGAAGGCCACGGTGTCCTCCGGCGTGAACCGGGCCTCGCCGAGCAGCCCGGTGACGACGCCCACCCGCCCTCGCCAGTCCGCGGTGGGGCGGTCGACCGTCACGGCGGCGAAGGGCTTTTGCCAGGTGGGGAACTCGTCCCCGTACAGCAGGTCCACCGGGGTCCGGGCACCGGCCAGGACGTTCAGCCGCCCGTACGCATGCGGCCGGGCCAGAACGGTGTCGACCAGCGGACGCAGCGGGGCCAGGCCGATCCCCCCGGCCACGACGAGCAGGTCCTGCCCGAGCGCCGCGGTCATGTCCCAGCCGGTGCCGAACGGTCCCCGGACCCCGACCGTCGTTCCCACGGCGGCGCGGCACAGCGCTGCGGACACCGCGCCGACGGACCGGATGGTGAGCGCCAGGTGCCGTTCGTCGGTCATGCGTGACACCGAGACGGGGATCTCTCCCGCGGCGAAGGCGTACACCATGGCGAACTGGCCCGGCTCGAAGGCCGGCAGTGCCTGTGCGACCGGTGCCAGTTCGACGGTGACCGTGTCCGACGTCTCGCGACGCCAGCCGACGACGCGGTGGGGGAGGGGCACGACTGCGGTCATGTCGCCGGCTTGCTTCCCCTGGGACCGTACAGGTCGAGCAACCGGTTGCGGGTCGCGCGCAGCCGGTGCCCGATGGTCTGGGCGACCAGGGTGACCAGCGCCAGTCCCAGGGCCGGCTGCTCGGCGCACAACCCGCGGACGGCCACGGCGTCGAACTGCCATGCCGTGACGGCCTCCCGGGTCTCCGCACCGAGATGCCAACTACGCGGCGGGCACAGCCACGACCAACCGAGAAGCGATCCGCTGCCGAGCGTCTCGACGACGTCCCGGCCGTGGCCGGGGTTCTGCACGTCCAGTGCGACACTGCCCGTACGGATGATCCAGAAGCGGTCCGCCGGCTCGTCCTCCTCGAAGATCCGCGCGGCCGCGGGGAAGGCCACCTCCCGTGCCAGGGCCATGAGCCGGTCCCGGTGCTCCGCCGTGAGGGCGGCGAGGATGCCCTTGGCCTCCACCGGCTCCGCTTGCGAGGTCATCGCGGGTTCCCCTCGCCCGTGGCCTCCTGGTGAAGGGCGTGGGCTTCCACCGTGAGGTCGATGCCGGTCGGGCACCAGACGATGCACCGTCCGCAGCCCACACAACCGGAGCTGCCGAACTGGTCGTGCCACGTTCCGAGCTTGTGCGTCAGCCACTGTCGGTACCGGCTTCGCGCCGACGCGCGGACGGGGACACCGTGCAGTGCCGAGAAGTCCAGGTCGTAGCAGGAATCCCAGCGTCGCCACCGCTCGGCGTGATCACCGGTGAGGTCGGAGACGTCCTCGGTGGTCGTGCAGAAGCAGGTGGGGCAGACCATGGTGCAGTTGCCGCAGCTCAGGCAGCGTGAGGTGACGTCGTCCCATCGGTCGGCCTCCAGGTTGTCGCGCATCAGGACGCGCAGGTCCACGGGGGGCATGCTCCTGCCCATGCGCCGGGCCGCTCCGCCGACCGCGTCCGCGGCGGCGCGTCTGGTCGCGTCGTCGGCGGGCCGTTGCGGGAGTTCGGCGAGCACGGCGGCGCCTTCCGCACTTCCACTGCGGCACAGCAGACGGTGGCCGTCGGCGTCCAGCACTTCGGTGAGTGCGAGGTCGTACCCCTCGTCGACGGCGGGCCCCGCGCCCATGGAGACGCAGAAGCACGTGGCACACCCGGCTCGGTGCACTCGACAGCGATCAGGAAGGCCCCGGTGCGGCGCGCGCCGTAGACGGGATCCTGGTGGCGGCCGCCGGTCAGCACCCGGTCCAGGATCCGGATCGCCCGCAGGTCGCAGGGACGGACACCGAGGAACGCGTAGGCCGTCGCCTCGGGGTTGTCCTCCCGGACGGTCAGCTCCTCGTCCGGACCGAGGTCGGCGCTCCACTGGCGCACCCGCTCCGGATGCAGGAAGGACTTCCACGACTGCGGGCCCGCGCTGTGCGCGAAGGCCGCCGTGTCCGCACGCCTGCGCATCCGGTAACGGCCCGCCTCCAGTTCGACTCCCCAGCCGTGTGGCAGCTCCGCCGCGGACTCCAACTCGGCCAGGACGATGGCGCCGTCCCGCACCGTGGGGCCGATCACGGTCCGGCCACGTCGGCGAAGCACCCGCACCAGCGATTCGAGGCCGTCCTGGTCCAGGACCGCCTCGGCCGGCTCGTAGGGGAGCGCTCCGGCATGTCCAGGGTCCGTCATGTCATCCCTCAGCCTCAACGCTCCGGGGCGGGAAGGTGGCTCGGAGCAGTCGCCGGGTCCACTGCACCACGGGACCGGCGTGATCGCGCCCGGACCACGGCGGGCCGTACGGGATTTCGCCCTTACGGCCCCCGCCGGTCACGGGTGTGCGACGCGAGGTCCTCCGCGATGCGTTCCGCCAGCGGATGCACGGCGCCCGCGACCGCGGGGGTGAGTCCCTGCCCCAGCGAGCGGTCGGCTCCCTCGACCGCGTACACCACCAGGCAGGCGGGACGGCGCCCCAGGGCGTCGGCGAGGTGGAGAGCGTGGACGAGGCCGAGTCCGTGGGTGCTGTGCCGGCCCGCCGCGGGCGGCGGTGCCTCGCCGGGTGGCGGGCACCAGCGGTGGACGCGCCCGGGACACGCGGCGGCGGGGAAGCAGGCGTCGACGACGACCGCCCGGTCGGCGTGCGCCCACAGTTCGATCAGTTGCGCGGGATCCCCCGCGGACTCCCGCAGCACCGTCCCCTTCGGCAGACGCACCCCGGCGGGGTGGCCGCGCAGCGCCTCGATGAGGGCCCAGCCGACGCCGTCGTCCCTCCGGAATACGTTTCCCACCCCGATGACCACCGCGCCCGCCCGATCGTCCACCGTCGCCTCCTTCGCGGTCATTTCACCACCCTGGACGGGGGACCGCGTCCGGACACCTTCGCGCACGCCCGGACGCGGTGAGGTGAGCCGGTCCGCCCGTCACCGACGTTCGGGCGCCGGGACCGGGACGACCGCCACAGGGCAGTGCGCGTGGTGCAGCAGGGCGTGCGTGACGGGCCCCAGCCGCATGCCGATCGCGCCGGGGCGGCGATGCGCGGCCACCACGACGAGGTCGGCCTGCCGAGTCGCCTCGACCAACGAGTGCGCCGCGCTGCCGCACACCGTCTCGATGTCCGCGGCCACCTCGCGGTGGGCCGAGCGCAACCGCGCCACCGCGTTGAGCGGTACGGCCTCCTCGGCGCGGGCGCGGTCGGCGAAGCCCGTCGCTGCCCGGCCGGGGGACTCGGCGGCCCGGTAGGTCCAGGCGTGCAGCACCGTCAAGGGGACACGGCGACGACCGGCCTCGTCGAAGGCGAAGGCAGCCGCATCGGCGTCTGCGTCGCTCTCCAGGCCCAGCACCACACGGCCACCCGTCCGTTGCCCAGGGGCAACTCCCCGCACCACCAGCAGGGGGCAGGCAGCGTGCGCGGCCAGGTGCAGGCTCACCGAGCCCAGCAGGGCCCCGGTGACGGCGCCGTGTCCGCGTGTCCCGACCACGGCCAGGGCTGCGTCGTCACTACGGCGGACCAAGACGCCGCCCGCGGGCCTGTCGACCAGGGAAGTGCTCACCCGTAACCCCGGTCGCAACTCATCGGCCCGCGCCGCGGCCCGGGACAGTAGCGCCTGCGCGGCGTGGTACGGCCGGAGCCCACGATCGCGACCCGGCCCGTGCCCGCCCCAGGGCCGGCCGTGCACGATCTCCAGCCGCACGTCGCGGCGATCGGCCTCCGCGACCGCCGCTTCCAGCGCGTTGCCGGCGTGTGCCGAGCCGTCCACGCCGACGACCACGTGACCGGACAACTCCGGGTTCGGCGGCGGCTCCCACCACGTGGACCCCAGGTCCCTGTCCATGCCGATGTCCATCTGACCGTGCCCCCTCTGCTCGTACGGCACGGCACCGCGCCGGCCGCCACCCACAGCGTGGTCGCGTCCGGGCGCGGGCGCCCGGGGCCGGACGGCCCGGGTTGCGGGCCGAAGCGCCCCCGATGGTGGGGACCGGCGCGAGAGGGGAGTCGCCCGAACGCTATCCGTCCCCGGGAGCGGGGCCCCGCCGGGCCTGCCACTGCGCCGCGCCGGTGGTCGTGTCGTCGGCGGCCGCGGCCTGCAACCGAAGGCCGAGGTCCTCCAGCGCCCGGCCGACGGCGAGTTCGTCACCGGTCTCGGGGACGGCGTCCGCGGACGCACGCCGCGCCACACCGGTGCCGGCGACGTTCGACGTGTCACGGGTCGTCAGGAGGGCGCGGGCGTGGGTCTCGTCACCGTGCTCGGTGATGTAGATCTGGACGCTCCACTGCTTCGCTTCCATGTGATCACTCCTGGGCTGCTTCCTCGAGGACGCGGACAAGTCCGTGCTCTACTCCCCGTGGTACGGGCGCTGGAGGCCGACGAGGACGACCTGTCCGCGCAGCCCGGTCTGCTGGAGAGCCGGGGTGAAACCCTCCCCGCCGTAGCAGACGGGCCCGGCGTGGCTCACGTCCTCTCCCCGGACGGACAGGCCGGACAGCGCCTGGTGGAGCCGCTCCGGGTGCTCCAGCCCCATGACCCCGTTCCAGGGGCAGCGCCGACCGGACCCTCGGGCCGGCGATGAGGGCGCGTCCACGCTTCGGACGCCGTGTCACCCGCGCGGCACCAGGGCCACCGGACATGCCGCGTGCTCCAGCACTGCTTGGGCGACCCGGCCCACCGGGGCCGATAGCGGCCCGTCGGCCTGACGACTTCCGAGCACCACCAGGTTGACGTGCGCGGACGCGGCGACCAGGGCACCTCCAGCGGACGGGACCTGCACCACCTCTTCCGCGACTCTCAAGTTCGGATACTCCTCACGCACGGCGGCCACGAGTGGTGCTGCGCGGTCGGCATTCCGCTCGGCCACGGCCCGGACGGACGAGACGATGGGTGCCATGCTCTCCAGATGGTGCGTCAGGGTCCATGCGCTGAGCACCTTCAAGGCCGCGTCGCGTCGCCGTGCGTACTGGGCGGCGAAGCGCACCGGCACGGCGTCGCGGGAGTCCCGGGCGCCGACCAGGACGGTCCGCGCCGGAGCCTTCGGCTCCCCGTGCACCACCACCACCGGTCCGGTCGCCCATCTGGTCACCTGACGTCCGACCGAGCCGAGCAGCAGTGACGAGAAGCCACCGAGCCCCCGGGAGCCCACGACGACGGTGCCTGTCGTCCCGGCCGCTTCGACCAGGCTCTCCGCAGGATCACCGCGGCTCACGGACGTGGTCACCGTCAGTCCCGGAAAACTCCCGGTCGCCTTCAGGGCTGCCGTGTCCGCCCTCTCCGCCGCAGTTTCCAGAAGGGGCCTGATGACGTCTTCCGTGAGTTCGTCGGGAAGCAGGTCGACATGAGCCGCACAGAGGATCTGCAGTGGCCGGCCCCGGGCGGCGGCCTCCTCGGCCGCCCACAGCACCGCTCGCGTGGCGAGGACGGACCCGTCGGTGCCGACGACGACCGGACCGTCCGGAAGGGGCGCGCGGGTGTGCTCGTCCATCCGGGGCACCTCCTGTCCGGGGGTCGTCCGCCCAGGCGGAGCGTGCCCGGCTTCGGGACGGTGATCACGGGGCATGGGCTCGATTCCATACTGCGCCCGCCCCGTCGGGCGAGGCCAGTCGAGGGCGGCACACCGGGACGTGAGCCCGGGCTGCCGCGGCCGGCGCCCGTCCGGTGTCCTGCTCAGCCGGGTTCCGTGTAAGGACGGCGGAAGGGCGGAGCCTGGACGGTCCCCCAAGGGCGCATGACGGCCAGCGCCTGCGCCACTGAGGATTCCAGAGGGCCGCTGGTGTCGATCGTGACGGCTTGCTCCCAGGGCGGCTCCGCGGCCGCCAGCGCCCGGGCGATGGCGGGGTCGGCGTCCGACGGGCCGGGGCCACGGTCGCGCAGCCGGGCCGCGGTCAACTCGTCGGGAACCGCGCAGTGCAGGGCGACCAGGTCGGCGCCGGTGCGTTCGGCGGTGCGCAGTGCCGCTTCACGTTGCCCCGGATCGGACCACGTGGCGTCCAGGACCACGGACTCGCCGTGGGAGAGCAGGGCGGCCGCGCGGTCGAGGAGCCGCTCGTACGTCCTGCCGGTCCATTCGGGGGTGTACAGGCCCTGCAGATAGTCCGCGGCCGCGGATTCCTCCACCGGGATGCCGGCGAGTTCCTTACGGAGGCGGTCGCTGCTCAGCAGGGTGAGGCCGAGCCGGTCGGCCAGGGCCCCGGCGAGGGTCGACTTGCCGCTGCCGGGCAGGCCGCCGACGAGGGTGAGGCCGACAGCGGAGGTCCGCAGGTGACGCAGCGCCGCCGTGACCAGCCGCCGGTACGCCGCGGCGCCCCCGCTCGCGCCCTGTTGCGCCTGGACCAGGGAGACCTTGGCGCGCACGAAGGCGCGGTAGGCCACGTAGTGGTGCCACAGGGAGCGGGGGGCGGGGTCACCGGAGTACTCGCCGTAGCGGTTGAGGAAGAACGAGGCGGCCTCCGGGGTGCCCAGCTGTTCCAGGTCCATGGCCAGGAAGGCGGCGTCGTCGAGGCCGTCGACGAAGCGCAGGTGGTCGTCGAACTCCAGGCAGTCCAGGACGCGGGGGCCGTCGTCGAGGCAGAACACGTCGTCGGCGAGCAGGTCCCCATGTCCGTCGACGATGCGGCCCTGCTCGATGCGGGCCTCGAACAGCGGTAGTCGGCCCGCGAGATAGCGATGGACGAGCCGCTCGACCTCGTCGAGGTCCTGGTGGAGGCCCTCGGAACGGTCGTCGCCGGTCAGATCCCGTACCTGGGCGAAGCTCGCCGACCAGCGTGCGGCCAGCGCGTCCCGGGTCCCTTGCTCGTCGACCTCGCGGCTGCTGGGCGCGTCGGCGTGCCGTGCGGCGAGCTGCCGGGCGACGGCGCGCAGGACGTCGTCGACGGCGACTCCGTCACGGACGAGCCGGGACAGGCGGCGGTCCGCGGGCAGACGTCGCATCACGACCATCGGTTCCGGGTCGTCCGCGTCCGGACTGCGCATGTCTCCCACGCCGAGGTACACGTCGGGGGAGAAGCGCCGGTTGAGAGCGACCTCGCGTTCGCAGGCTGCGCGGCGGTCCGCTACGGAGGTGTAGTCGAGGAACGTCAGGTCGACGGGTTTCTTGATCTTGTAGGCACGGTCTCCCAGGAAGATCACCACCGCTGTGTGGGTCTCGCAGATCTCGGCACGCGGAAGGGAGGGCACGGCGGGCGCGGATCCACCTCCCGGCCGGGGTGCGGAGTCATCGGCCTGCGGCGGATGCGCCGTCATGTCGGTGCGGCCTGGTTGCTCAGTCATGGGGGACGACCGCCACGGGGCAGCGTGCGTGGTGGACGGCGGCCGATGCCATCCCGTCCCGACGCGGCGAGAGGTTCCGCAGTTCCTTCTGCGCGTCCTTACGGAGTTCCTCGCTGAGATCGTGGTCTACGCCCAGGTCACGGGGTGGGGGCTCTTCGGTGTCAGGCCTTCCCACGCGTGCCAGGACGACCGGGCACGAGGACCGTGAGACGACGTGCATGCCGATCCCCCCGAGGAAGTAGCCGGCGACGGGCTCCGGCCCTCGTGAACCGAGGACGATCATCTCGGACTCCGACGCCGCTTGGAGCAAAGCGTGCTCGGCGTCGTCGGCGACCAGGTCGCCGACGATCGTGAGACCTGGACGACGGTCCTGCAGCTCGGCGCGCGCGTTGTGCACCGGACGTTTCGCGCAGTAGTTCTGGTCGACTTCGGCCGGGAGACATGTGGGTTCCGGCGCGAGCATGGGCCAGGCGTGCGGCAGCGGCTGCCTGAGCCCGCGCTGTTGGGCTTCGCCTGCCGCCCACCGGGCGCCGGCGTAGCTCTCGGGCGAGCCGTCGAGGCCCGCCGTGACGACCGGTTCCATCGCGCTGCCTCCGTTGCGTGAGTGCACCGTGTCGCGGTGCCTTGGAGGCGGCCGTGGCCGGCGAGCCCCGTCCTTTCGGCACCGGACCGTGCCACCATCGAGGACTACCGCACGGCACCATCCGGCGCACCTCGGACGGTGTTGCCGCGGAGGTGTTCGCCGGGGCCTTGCGGGGGTGCCCGCGATTCAAGCGATGTCGAGCACGTCCGAGACGGGGCGGCGTGGCGTCGAGGCGCCGTGGGGTCCGTACCCGAGACGCAGCACCATCTGGGGGTGGCCGATCGGGGCACTCGGGTCCCGTACGGCCCAGCGCAGGTCGGACCACTCGAGTGCCTGGGAGGTGAGCGCGGTGGACAGGCCGTTGAGGGTGGCGGCGAGCAGTACGCGTTCCATCGCCTGGCCCGCGCGCAGCCACTCCGGCGGTCCGTCACCGGTGGTGCAGAGCAGTGCGAGGTGAGGCCTGTCCTCGAAGGGCACAGCCACGCGCCCGGCGTCGGGACGCCTCCCGGCGAAGTCACGGACCGGAGTGTGTCCGCCCCGCTCGCCGGGGCCGAACGCGGAATCGGGGACGCCGTCGGTGGCCGTCTTCGCCTCGGCACCCCTGCGGGTCCAGTGTTCGAGCTCCGCCGCGCGCCCCGGATCGGCTGCGTCCCGCCCTTCCGCGTCGTGGACCAGTTCCAGCAACTCCCGCGCGTGCCAGTCACCGGGGAAGACGAGCTCTGCGTCCTCCAGGCGGGCCGCCCCCTGCAGTGTTGCGCGGACGGCGGGTGGGATCTCCCTGGCCTCGAACGGGGAGCGGCTGGTGTGCCGGCGGTGCACCGCCGGATATAGCCGCGCCAGAGCGGCGTCCGGGTGTTCCGTGCCGGTCAGGAGCACCGTCGCGAGGAGCTCCCGGTCCTGGGGGTCGGGAATCAGCCTGACGATCGCTCCCCGACCCGCATGGGCGGCCGCGGCGCGCAGGTTGCACAGGGCGGCACCGCACCCCAGGTGGAGCCCGCGGTCGTCGGGGTCGGAGCGTGGCATCCGCCGCGAGGGGTCGGCACGTAGGTGCAGCACGCCTTCCGCCGGGAGGAAGCGGAACCTCCACGGTTGCGCGTTGTGCATGGACGGGGCCGCGGTGGCGGCCTCCACGAGGGCCGTCGCGACGCTGGTCGCGATTGACTCCATCGGCACTGGACCATCTCCTTCCGTTGCCTTCCGGCTCCCGTGCCCACGGGCGCGTGCGCCCGGACCTCGGGCCAGTACGGTGACGTAGCCCTCGCGACAGCGGCCGAGCAGGACGAAGGCGCGGTCGCCGCGGCCTGCACCGAGGGTCTGCAGGAAGTGGGCGAACCGCGAGGACGACCGATGCCCCCGGCGCAGGAGACGCCGGCAGCCCCGCTCGTCGTCGATCCGGTTCGGTGTCACGCGCGGGCAGTTCCGCGCGCCCGCGTCACGTCGTGTCCGCGGGGTGCCATTCGAGGTGGCGGACGTGGGCGTCGGGTCCCGGGAAGACGAGAGACGTCCGGTCGGTGTCCGACCAGCGAACGTCATACGGTGGCGTTCCGTCCTCGTGGTGGAGCCCGACGATCTCTCCCTCGCGCCGGGTGGCCCCGGTGCTCGGGCTCTCCACGACGAGCTGGTCGCCTAGGTGGGCGTGCATCGTCATCTCCCGTCCTGCGTCGAGTGTGATGTTCGCCCCGGCCGTCAGGCCTCCCGTGGCCGGGCCGGATAGAAGGTGACCAACGTCGGAGTGCCGTCCTGCGCGACTATCCGTACGGCCGTCCCGGGCACGTCCGTCGTGGCGACGTCGATCTCCTGGGGCTGCACGATCATGTGGCGCAGGACGACCGGGTACCGCGGCGGCCGACCGCCGACCGCGGCGATCACCACGTCGTCCCTGGGGTCGTAGCCGAGATAGGAGAAGGGCAGCCGCTCGGCTTCGTGCTGGGGTCCGAGAGTCGGGTCCAGCACCTCGATGGTCACCAGGTCCCCGACATGACGGGCCGTGACGCCATCGAGCACCATCTGCCAGTCGCCGCGGTCGAGTGCTTCGCTGTCCACGATCGCCCTCCCTGTGTGCCTGCCACCTCCGTCGGAGGCGGGAGCGCCGCCGGGTTCGTCGTCGCCGGCCACCCACGGCGGAGAGGTGCCACGACGGTCACGTCCCTCCCTACCACCATGGTGCTACGGAGGCGGGGGACGCACCCACCGAGGAAGACACACACGGCGGGGGAGCGAGGATGGGCCGTTCGGCCCGGGAACCTGCCCGCTCGGCACTGCCGTCGTCCGGGGTCCGCGATGCAGTGGAAGACGCGTCCTGCTCCCCGTGCCGGCGGCTCGGTTTCCCGGCATACGGCGTGCCGCATACGGCACGTGGCCGGCGAGGCGGGCGCCCCGGATTCCCGAGGAGGTGGCAGTGATGTCCCGAGCGCTCACCACGGACCTGTACGAGGTCACGATGGCCTTGTCCTACGTCCGCGAGGGCATGACGGAGCCCGCGACCTTCAGCCTGTTCGTCCGGGACCTTCCCCGCGAGCGGGGTTTCCTGGTCACCGCTGGTCCCGGTGCTCGACGACCTGTCCGGCTTCCGCGTACGTCCCGAGGACGTCGCTGTCTTCGCCGACCTGCTGCACCGCCCGCGCGCCGACCTCACTCCCCTGCAGGGCACCGGCTTCGACGGCGAGGTCCGCGCCGTCCCGGAGGGCAGGATCGTCCTCGGCGGCGAACCCCTGCTGGAGGTGACCGCACCCCTGCCCCAGGCCCAGCTCGTCGAAAGTTACGTCCTCAATCAGATCAGCCACCAGACTGCGATCGCCTCGAAAGCCGCCCGGTGCGTGCTCGCAGCCGACGGACGTCCGGTCGTGGACTTCTCCCTGCGCCGTACCCAAGGCATCGAACCAGCCATGAAAGCGGCCCGGCTGGGCGCGATGGTCGGCTTCTCCGCGACGAGCAACGTGGCCGCCGCCCACGCCTACGGGCTGACCGCCAGCGGCACCATGGCCCACTCGTACGTCGAGGCCTTCCGGAACTGGGCACCCCGCCGGGTTGCGCGATACGCCTGGACAGCGGCGACCTCGCAGCCCTCGCTGTGATCACCCGTCGCGTCCTGGACGAAGCCGGTCTCCCCGACGCGCGTGTCGTCGCCAGTGGGGGCCTGGACGAGTACCGCATCGAGGTACTGGTACGGGCCGGCGCACCGATCGACACCTACGCGACCGGCACGCGTGTGGGAGTGTCGGCGGAGGTTCCGTACCTGGACTCGGCCTACAAACTGGTCGCCTACGACGGTCGCCCGGTGATGAAACTGTCCACGGTCAAGGTGCCCGCTCCGGGACCCAAGCAGGTCTTCCGGCGTTCCGGATACCCCGACGTCATCGCGCTGGAGGACGAGGACGTCCCGCTGGGCGCGGAGCCTTTGCTGGCCACCGTCATGTCGCACGGACGGCGGACCTCGAAGCCGGAACCCTTGGCCTGGGCGCACGCGCGGTTCGCCGCTGATCTCGCGGCCCTGCCGCACAACGCCCGGAGGACCCATGGCCCCATTCCGCCGCGGGTCACCCGCTCGGACGCCCTGGATGAGCTCACCCAACGAGTTCGCCGCCGGATCGAGGACGAGATGCTGGCGATCACGTAGCGGCGAGTGCCGTTGGGTTGTGGGCGGGGGACCTCCTGCAGAGTCGTCAGGGGCCTGGATCCTCGTGGGCGGCGCCCACGACGCTTCCACCGTGCGCGCACTGCGGGACGCCACGAGCTCATCCTGCTCGGCCTGTTGGGCGAACCAGATGCCCCCCCGATGGCCGTCACGTCCACAAGCCGGCCACCGCCAGGGAGGATCCATCCGGACCAACGTGTTCACGGTTGGTCCGGATGCCCGGTTGACTTCAAGCGAGTGCACCGTGAGCCCGTCCGCGCTCATCAAGGACGGAGCCGATGGGACATCGCCCGGTTGTGCCACGCTGGGCGGCGCCCCCCGCCCAGCAGGCCCATCCGATCGGCTGGAGTGCCCCGTAGCCGATGGCGCGGTACAGGGGGGTCACGGCGATTGCAGAGCCGAAGTCCAGGCCGACAGTCCGACGGCCGACAGTGCGCCGGCGGCGGCCAGCACGGCGACGGCCAGGGCGGGGGGAACACCCCGACGGCTGAACTGCCGGTACACCCAGGCACCCGCGAAGGCGGCTCCACCGGGCAGCGCACCAGCCACGGCATTGCCCGCCACGGTGATCACCGCCATGCGACCCAGGCCCCAGCGCACCCCGCCGCCGGCCAGCAGTCGGCGCGGGACCGCGGCGAAGCAGGAGCGAGAGCGCCTCGCAGGCCACGGCGGCGGTCAGTGCGGGCCCGCGGACATGGGAGATCAGGGCGTAGGCCCGTGCCACCTCCCGCCGGTGCGAACCGGCCAGGAGGGCCACCGCGGCCACGAGGATCCCGGCTCCCGCCCATCGAGCCCATCCCGGCCACCGGGCCTGGATTCCTGGCCCGGCAGCCGAAGCGGCCTTCGAGGGCCCGGATGCCGCGGGGGAGCCGTCATGTGTGCACACCGGCCACGATGCCTCACACCGACCGTGGACGCCGGAGGGCCGTCGGCGTGCCGGTCCTCCGACGTTCCACGGTCGGCCGTGGTCGCCGTCCCCTGACTGGCGGGCGGGCGGCAAGTCTGCTGCGCTGAAGGGAGACGGAATGAGGAGGTGAGCGGCCGTGCACGGCACTCCGGAACCTTCCGGCCCGGCGGCCGGTGGCTCCCTCGACGGAGAGAGCGTGACCGGTCGCATCGCCTTGCGGCGGGAGCAGTTGGGCATGTCCCGGGAGGAGTTGGCCACCAGGGCGGGGATGTCGATGGCCTATCTCGGTCAGGTCGAGGACCTGGGGACCGACTTCGACCCTGCCGCGCTGATGCGGCTCGCCGTCGTGCTCGGGCTGTCGTACGAGGACCTGACCGAAGGCTCCCGCGAGGCCCCGCCGGGACGGGGCGGCCCTGCACCCCGGCCGGTGCTGCAGCGTCTGTCCGAGGGCGAGTGCTGGGAGCGGCTGGGCACGCACGGCATCGGGCGGCTGGCCTACACGACCGGCTCGCCGGAAAGGGCGCCCGTTGTGGTTCCCGTCAACTTCCTGGTGGACGGGCGGACGGTCGTCTACCGGACGGATCCGGCCGGCACGGCGGCGGTCGCATCTGGCACGCAGCTGGCCTTTGAGACCGACCATGTCGACGAGGGGAGCCGTCTCGGCTGGAGCGTGCTGGTGGCGGGCACCGCCGACCGGATCACCGACGCCGCTGTCGTGGAGTCCCTCGCTGGGCGTCCTGGGGCCGAGCCCTGGGCCGGGGGGACGCGGGAACTGTGGATCCGCGTCGTCCCGCGCGAGGTGAGCGGCCGCGCCATCCGGTCACTGCCGGCGGCCGAGGACGAGGGGCCGGAGCGCACTGAGTAACACGGGCGCGTCAGCCCCCGGGCGAACCCCATAGCCCTGGCCCGGGGCCCGAAGTCACACTCCGACGCGGTTCGCGCCGAGGGCACGACCAGGGCCGCTCCACCGCGTCCTCCTCCCGTAGCCGACACGGGCCGGCCGCCCAGCGAAACCGTGCGACGGACAGATCCGGCCATGCGGCTGGGCGGTCTTTCACGGCCGGCGCACGCGCACATCGGCTCGTCGGGTGACCCACCGGACTTCACCGGTACGGCGGGGCGCCGGGGTGGCAGCCATCTGTCCGGGGGCGCTGTGCCATGCGCCCCGTTCTGACCACCGGCGTGGTGCCGCCTTGGCAGCCCCACCGGCTCGAAGGGAGCAGTACCGATGCGTACACGACTGCTTGCTGCCGCCGTGGCAGCGGCGGCATTGTCCGGCATAGCAACGCCCCAGGCGTTCGCTGCGGGGCTGACCGACCAGGACACGACGTTCCTGGCGAAGGTCCACCAAGGGAACCTCGCCGAGATCGCGGCTGGGAACGACGCACAGAGCCACGCGACGAGCGAGTGCGTGAAGCAGGTCGGCGAGGTGCTCGTCCAAGACCACAGCAAGCTCGACGCGGATGTGAAGATGCTCGCGGGCAAGCTGAAGGTGACGCTGCCTGCGTCGCCGTCCAGCGCGCAGGACAAGGGGCTGGCCGAGGTGCAGGCGAAGGCGGGCAGCCCGGCGTACGACGCGGCATGGCTCAGCACCGAGGACGTCGGGCACCGCGAGACCCTCGCGTTGATCGACCGGGAGATCAAGGCGGGGAGCAACGCCGAAGTGGTGGCAGCCGCCCGCAGCGCCCGTCCGGTGGTGGCCATGCACCTGGAAATGGTCCGCGGCGGCACCTGCCACGCCCCTTCGGGCACCGGCATGGTCCACGCCGGATCCGGGGGCCAGTTCGCCGCTGCGCAAGGCTCGGCCACCACCGCGGGCATGGTCGGCGTGGCCGGAGGCGCGTTGCTCACCGCCGGTGGAGCGGCCTGGCTCCTGCGCATCCGCCGCCGAACGGCCGGGAAGAGCTAGAACCCGTGGAACGCCACCGGTCGGCCGCCGCTGTGATGACACTTTGCGGTGTGGGCGCGGCGGCCGCCGGCTGGCTGACGTGGACCACGCCGCAACTGGGCGTCACCGACTCGGGCACCCTGCCCGCCGGAGTGCACCGCCCCGCCTCCGACGACCAAGAGGCGTCGCCACCCACCCGCATCCATGGCCCGGCCGGTCTCGACGCCGTCGTCGTACCCGTCGCCGCCCGGGCCGACGGTGCTCTCGACCTGCCGGAAGACCTCCACACCGGCGGATGGTGGGCACTGGGGGCCCCGCTGGGCGCGGCGACCGGCACGGTCTTGATAGCGGGTCATGTCGACAGCCGCGAAGACGGGCTGGGCACCTTCGCCGCACTGTACGACATCCCGGTGGGAGGCCCCATCACCGTGACCGGAGCGGACGCCAAGGTACGTCTCTACCGGGTCACCGCCCGGCGCACGTACCAGCAGGAGCGCCTGCCACGTGACCTCTTCACACGCGCCGGCCCCCACCGGCTGGCTTTGATCACCTGCGCCGGTCCCTATGATCGCGCGGCACGCCGCTACGAACGCAACCTCGTCCTGTACGCAACGCCGACCGAAGAACGCACCCCCGGCCCGCTGAGCCCCAGGATGCGGTGCGGTAGCCGGAGCTGGTGGCTGAGCGCCGGGCCCTGGTGTACCGGCCCACGGGCGACGCGCTTCACCCACCACACCAAGCGCCGGGACTTCGCGACGTCACGATGAGGGTCGGAGCGGCGGCCAAGGGCAAGCTCGGGTTCGTCAGCAACGTCGGCCGGCATGGACGGGCGCTCGGCCGGGTCTCTCCGGCCGAGCGCCTCTGCCCGTGGCGACGGGCGGTCAGGCCTTCAGGGCGCGGCTGTGCAACGCGGTGACGGCCTTGCGGGCGGAGAGGATGGCGCCGTGCTGCCAGGCGTCCATGTAGGACAGCCAGTCGCCGGCGTACAGGACACGTCCGGTGGGTTCGTTCAGGGGTCTGTAGACGGCGGAGTCGGTGCCGCCCGGGATGCTGTGCCAGGCGCCTTCGAGGTGGCGGACGCGCTTCCAGGCGATGGAGAAGGAGTTCGCCAGCTCGCTCCGGTATTTCTCGCCGTGGATCTTCACGCCCTGCATGACGGCACGCGCCTCACGTTCGGCTGGGGTCAACGCGGCGTAGGCGTCGGCGTTGGCCCCGGTGTTGTAGTAGCCGACGATGACGCCGCGCTTGCCGTGGTGGCCGTAGGACGGGTACCAGATGTGGGACAGGTCCAGGTCGGTCTCGGTGATGCCGCCGTAGATGCGGTGGTCGGTCTCCCACCAGCGGCTGCGGTACTCCAGTCCGATCTTGCCGGCGGACGAGGGGCGGATGGTGGTGAGCGCCGTCTGCACGTCGGGACCGAGGTTGTGCGGCAGTTTGGCGAGCAGTTGGGGCGGCATGGCGGCGACGCAGTAGTCCGCCTCGACCTGCCGCTGCCGTCCGGTGGGGTCGGTGTAGCCGACGGTGACGCCGCCGGCCGACTGCACCAGCGACGTGGCCTGGCAGCCGTAGTGGATCCGGCGATCGCCGATGGCGCGGGCGAAGGCCCTGGGTATCCGGTCCATGCCGCCGACGGGCTGGAACATCAGCATCGCCTGGTCGTACTCGAACTCGAACGCGAAGTGCCGCCCGACACCCGAGGCGAAGACCTCGGAGGCCGTGGGCAGGTCACCGAGCAGGCTCCCGGGGGTGCCGGCGGCGCCGGGCCAGGTGGTGAAGCCCCGGTTGGCGCCGCCGGTGTACGCCCAGCCCTCGGACCGTCCGCCGATCTCGCCGAAGCCCTCCAGGAACGACAGCAGCCGCTCCTTGTCCTGGGCGGTCAGATCCTGGTCCAGCGCGCCCTGGTCGGTGGCCTTGGCGAGGAGTTCGCTGACGTACCCGAAGGTGTCCGCCTTGGCGGTGCGGTACCGCACCGGCTGCCCGGGCGGCATGCCCGCCGACTCGTGGTAGATGTACGCGTCGGCGTTGGCGTTGGTGAAGACCTCGATGGGGACGCCGAGTTCCCGGCAGTAGTCGAGGGTGACCATCCACTGGGCCAGCCGGGCCGGCCCGGCGTTGAGGTACTGGCCCTGGGAGAACCGGGCGGTCTGGGTACGCCCATCGAGGTCGGTGTGGGTGTCCCCGCCGCGCACGGTGTAGTTGCGGCCGCCGGGCCGGTCGCGCGGCTCCAGGATCGTACAGTCGTATCCGGCCTTGCCCAGTTCGTAAGCGGCCGTCAGCCCGGCCAGGCCCGCGCCCAAGACGACGACCTTGCCCGCCCTGCGTCCGGTGAGGTGGAAGTCGGCCGCGCTCGGCGCGCGGAAGTCGGCGCCGCGTCCGGCCGCCTCGGCGGTCGGCGCGAGCCCCAGCGCGCCCATGGTGGCGAACATCGCCCCGGCGCCGCCGGTGATGCCGACGGCGCGCAGAAATCCCCTGCGGTCGAGTCCTGTCGGCTGCCCCTGTGTCATGAGTCGCCCTCTCTCGATCTGCCGGTGTGCACGCCGATCTTCAGGGCGGCCTGTTACGGATGATGTGGCCGGAACATGACAGAGCGATTTCGCCTGCCGCGGGCGTGTGAACGGACGCAACACCCGGCCGAGAGAGGTCCGCGGAGCTGTCGCCCGGTGGAGCACCGCAGGCTGTGGTAGTTCTGTCGCCGTTACGGCAGTGGGCGGACGGCGGGAAGAGCATGGACCGTGTCGGGCTCGGCGCGCAGGTCATTCGGCGCCGCAGCGGCAGCGAGCCGATCAGGGCCGACGGCGCATCCGTCGCGACCCTCGGCGAGTTCTGGAGCTGGGCGTGTTCCGACCTGGCCAACAACACCCTGCGAGGCGTCCTGGCCGAGTACCTCGTCGCCACGGCCCTGGGCGCTGCGGACGGTACCCGCACCGAATGGGACTCCGTCGACATCCGCACGCCCACGGGATGGCGCGTCGAGGTCAAATCGGCGGCGTACCTGCAGTCGTGGGCGCAATCCCGGCTTTCCCGGATCTCGTTCTCCATCGCACCGGCATGCGGCTGGGACGCTCCGACGGACACCACTTCGGTGGATGCACTGCGTCAGTCGGACGTGTACGTCTTCTGCCTGCTGCGCCACAAGGAGAAGCAGACCCTTGACCCGCTCGACCTCGGCCAGTGGACCTTCTACGTGCTGCCCACCCGCGTGCTCGACGAACGGTGTCCCGGTCAGAAGACCATCGGTCTCCCCAGCCTCGTGGAACTCGGCCCCCTGGAGACCGGGTTCGACGGCCTGGACATGGCAGTGGCCGCCTGCGCGGGCGGTGCTTCACGCGATCCGCTCCCGTGCGGCGAGGTGCTCCCGCAACCGGCCGGCCCGCCCGACGCGGCCGCTCGGCTCGCGCTCCAGCCGGGCGTGCGGCCGCCATCCGGGTGATCGGCGGCGGGACCGGCGGCGCGAAGCGGGGCTGCCGCCGGGAAGGCGCGGGGTGGGTGAGGATGTTGAGGTTGTCGATGTCGCATGCCGAGATGGGAGAACGACGTGCCTTTGGTCGGTGAGTACCAGCCGAGCCCCGAGCAATGGGTCCGGGACCAGGTCGAGCTGTACGAGGGTTCCGGAGGGACCGAGGGGACCACGCTGCGCGGCAAGCCCGTGATCGTCCTGACGACGCTGGGCGCCAAGTCGGGCAGGATCCGCAAGACACCGCTCATGCGCGTGGAGCACGACGGCAGCTACGCCGTCGTGGCTTCGAAGGGTGGCGCCCCCCAGCACCCGGTCTGGTACCACAACTTGGTCGCTGACCCCCGGGTGGAACTGCAGGACGGCCCTGTGCGCCAGGACATGACGGCCCGTGAGGTCACGGGCGACGAGCGCGCCGCGTGGTGGGAGCGCGCGGTGGAGGCCTGGCCCGACTACGCGGAGTACCAGAAGAACACCGACCGGGAGATCCCGCTATTCGTCCTGGAACCGGCGGCCGCACCCCACTGACCTGCCCCGCCCCGACGGCCGCCGCCCCACGACGGGGCGGCGGCCGTCGTCCGTGTGCCGGCGGCGTCAGTCCGGGGTCCCGGCGTGGGGCGGGGGGCCCGGCAGGGCCGGGCCGTCGGCGGCCTGCATGCCGTCGAAGACCAGGCGCAGGTAGCGCCGCCACAGGTGCGGTTGCGTCGTGTGCACACGTGAGACGGTCAGGGGGATCCCGCTCATCAGCAGCATGACGTCCTGCCCGGTCACGTCCTGGCGGACGGCACCGTGCCGGCGGGCCCGGTCGGTCAGGGCCTCGGTGACGGCGCTCACCCGTTCCTGGCTCTCGCGCACCTCGGCGTGATCATCGGCCCCCCCCGTGGACGACCTGGCAGAAGGCGCGGTCCTGCACCTGCAGCTCGACGGCGGCGCTCATGAATTCGCGCAGCTCCTCCGCCGGGTCCTCGGCCTGTGCGAGGCGCTCACCGGTCGCGGCGAGGGCGTGCATCTTCTCGCAGACGATCGCCGCCAGAAGATCGTCCTTCGTGGGGAAGTGCCGGAACACGGTTCCCTTGCCGATCCCCGCCCGCTCCGCGATCTGGGCCACGGACACCTCGGTGCCGTGCTCGGCGAATGCCTCGGACGCCGCGCTCACCAGCAGTTTCCTGCTGCGCGCGGCATCGCTGCGCATCGGCCTGACCACCGGGTTCGTCATGGCTTCCTCACGGCGCCCTGACCGCGGGCTACTGACCGCCGCGACCGCCGGGACCGGCGGTGCGTGAAGGCGGGGATCCGCCGCCCCCCTAGCCATCGGGGGGCGGCGCCAAGGACAAGCCCCTGGCCTACGCCTTCATCAAGTACGCGAACAAGGACGCCGGCGTCCAGGCC
>NZ_JBEXSX010000040.1:0-90383 GCF_040613835.1 Streptomyces sp. NPDC006207
GGTCAGCCCACGGCGGGCAGCCTTAACTGCTCCGGCGCCGGCTCCCCCTTCCGCCTGCCGGGCACGGACGCGCTCAGCCGTTCCGGCGTCAGGGCCCCACGGCCGCCGGGCACGTCCCGTATGGTCCTCTTGTCCGCCGGGCCGATCGTCGCAATACTCCGCGAGGCACCGCATAACCTCGCAGGGGGAACATATGAGGAACAAGCGCACCACTCCGTGGGGCGGCCTCGCCCGAGGCGCAGCGCTGCGCGGAGCGGCGCTCCTCGGTCTGGTGGCCGCGACCGCGGTCGCCGTGCCGGACGCACGGGCCGCCACCGGCAGCGGGACCTCGGCCGCGCACCTGGCGGCGGCGGGCCTGGCGGCCGAGTCGGCGGACGTCGAGGGCAGTGCCTGGGCGGTCGACCCCAAGAGCGGCGCGCTGGTCATCGCCACCGACGGCACCGTCCCGCGCAGCGGGCTCACCGCGTTGAAACGGGCCGCCGGACGGTACGGCGGCACGGTCCGCTTCGAGCGCGTCGGCGGCTCCTTCGCACGGATGGCCGCCGGTTGCGACGCCGTCCACGGCGGCGGCTTCCGCTGCTCGGTCGGCTTCAACGTCCGCGCCGCGGGCACCTACTACTTCCTGACCGCCGGTCACTGCGGGCACGCCGCCAGGACCTGGTACGGCGATCCCGCCCGGACCAGGACGCTGGGCACCACCACCGGCTTCAGCTTCCCGTACGACGACTACGCCCTGGTCCGCTACACCGGCTCCGTCGCGCGGCCCGGCAAGGTCGGACGGCAGGACATCACGCAGGCCGCGCGGGCCCGCGTCGGGGAGGCGGTGAAGCGGGACGGCTCCACCACGGGCGTCCGCAGCGGCACGGTCACCGGGCTCGGCTACACCGTCAACTACGGCGGCGACATCGTCCGCGGCCTGATCCGTACGACCTCTGCGCCGAGCCCGGCGACTCCGACGGGCCGTTGTACGACGGGACGAAGGCCCTCGGACTGCTGTCCGGAGGCAGCGGTGACTGCACCGAGGGGGGCACCACCTTCTTCCAGCCGCTGCCCGCGGTCCTCACGGCGTACGGGGTCGGCGTGTACTGAGCCGTTCCCGGCCGCCCCCGGTACGCGCGCCCCGGTCACCCCGCGAAGCGCACCTCCCGGGCGGCGGCCTCCGGCACCGTGAACGCCAGCAGCCGTGCGCCCTCGGCGGCGACCGCCTCCCGCGCCCCGGCGTCCAGCGGCGCGTACGGCTGGACGTGGAGCACGGCCGCGCCGCGGGTGGCCCGGATCCGCCACAGGCCGTGGACGAAGCCGTCGTGGAGGAAGAAGCCGCGGTTGCTGCCGCTGCCGGGCAGCGGCAGCTCGGCGTAGGGGTTGCGCAGCATGATCCGCGTCCGGTCGGCGTGCGACAGGGCGATGTTGTCGTACTGCGGGAGGAACCGGGGCGGCGCCTTCGTCCCGGGGTCGGGGAAGGGCGCGTCCGGCACGTCGTACAACGCGGTGCCCTTCTCGTCGCGGTAGACCCGCAGCCCCGGGCGGAGCCGGTCCATGACCGCGCGGAGCCCGGTCAGCCCCGACCATACGGCGACGTCCCCGGCCGACGCGGGGCCGAAGGCGGCGAGGTAGCGCAGGACGGCCGCGTCCGGCGCGGAGCCGGCCGCGAAGTCGAAGTCCCGGCCGAGCCACCGGTCGGCCGGGGTCTGCAGGGCCGCGCCCGAGGTGCGCCACAGGCCGCGCGGCGGCGGCTGCACGGTCGGCACCCGGGCCGTGACGGCCAGGCTGAGCGGCAGCCGCTCGCGGTCCGGCCAGCGTTCCCGCAGGGCGTCCCCGAGCCTGCTCGGGGACAGCGGGCCGTCCTCGAGGAGCGCCCGGCCGGCCCCGGCCACCTCCGCCAGGTCCAGCCCCGCCAGCTGGCGCCGGAACTGCCCGAGCAGGCGCCGTTCGAGCACGTCCTGCACCACAGGGCGCAGTGCCATGCAGTCCCGTGCCGTCACCAGGTGCACCGTCCACCGCAGCAGTGACATCCGCACCGCCCGCCGGTCCGCGAGCATCCCGGACAGCTCCTCCGGCGCGAAGTCCTCGATCCGGGACCACAGGGCGACGTACGGGTCCTGCGGCTCCTGCGCCTGCAGTCCCACCAGGGCCTCGACCATCTCCTCCGCACCGGTGCGCACCCGCCCCAGCAGCGACTGCCGGGCCAGGAGGGAACGGTTGAGCGTCCGGCGGTCCAGGACGGTGCCTTCGGGGATGGTCTCCATGGGCGTCACGGTAGGGCGGAATGCGGCCAGGAACCGTCCGCGATGGCTGCCAGACTGGTGCCGTGCTGGAAACCTCCGCCCGACTGCTGCGCCTGTTGTCCCTGCTCCAGTCCCGGCGCGACTGGACCGGGCCCGAACTCGCCGGACGCCTCGAGGTCACCGCCCGGACGGTGCGCCGCGACGTGGAGCGCCTGCGGGCCCTGGGCTACCCCGTGCACGCCACCCCCGGCACCGCCGGGGGCTACCGGCTCGGCGCGGGCGCCGCCCTGCCCCCGCTGCTGCTCGACGACGAGGAGGCGATCGCGGTCGCGCTCTGCCTGCGCACCGGCGCCGGGGGCAGCGTCGAGGGCATCGAGGAGACCTCGCTGCGCGCGCTGGCCAAACTGGAACAGGTGCTGCCCTCCCGGCTGCGCCGCCGGGCGCAGGCCATGGAGGCCGTCGCGGTCGCCCGGCCCGCGACCGTGCCGGGCGCCGTCGCCCAGGACGTGCTGACCGCGATCGGCGCCGCGTGCCGCGACCACGAACGGCTGCGCTTCGACTACCGGGCGCACGGCGGCACCGCCAGCCGCCGCACGGTGGAGCCGCACGGCCTGGTCCACCACGGCCGCCGCTGGTACCTGCTCGCCTGGGACACCGACCGGCAGGACTGGCGCACCTTCCGCGTGGACCGGATGGACCCCAAGTCCCCGGCCGGCCCCCGCTTCACGCCCCGGCGGCCTCCGGCGGACGCCGCGTCGTACGTCGCCCGCGGCGTCACCTCGCGGGCCTACCGCCACCAGGCCGTCGTGGTCGTGCACGCCCCCGCCGAGGCCGTGGCCGAGTACGCCGGTTACGCGACCGTGGAGTCCACCGGACCGGACAGCTGCGTGCTGCGCACCGGTTCCGAGTCCCTCGACGCGCTCGCCGTCTACATCGGCATGCTCGGCGTCGACTTCGAGGTGCGGGAGCCCCCTGAGCTGGCCGAACGGCTGCGGGTCGTCGCGGACCGCCTCGCCCGGGCGGCGGGTGCGCCGCGGTAGGCCGGCACCGGGCCCGTAACCGGGGCATCCCGGCCCGTATCCGGCGGGTTACTCGCGAGGTACCGTGGAAGTACTGCGATTCCGGACCCCAGGGGGCCGTGATGGTCGTCGAGTTGATTGCCGCCGTGCTCTCGGCAGGAGCGTTGTACTTCGTGGCCGGGGCCCGTGTGGTGCAGCAGTTCGAGCGGGGCGTGGTGTTCCGGCTCGGCCGGGTCAGGGGCGGGGTGCGGAACCCGGGATTCACCATGATCGTCCCGATCGTCGACCGGATGCGGAAGGTGAACCTGCAGATCGTGACGATGCCGGTGCCCGCTCAGGAGGGCATCACCCGCGACAACGTCACGGTCAAGGTGGACGCGGTGGTCTACTTCAAGGTCGTCCACGCGGCCGACGCGATCATCAACGTCGAGGACTACCGCTTCGCCGTCTCGCAGATGGCGCAGACCTCGCTGCGCTCGATCATCGGCAAGAGCGACCTGGACGACCTGCTCTCCAACCGCGAGAAGCTCAACCAGGGGCTGGAGCTGATGATCGACAGCCCGGCCATCGGCTGGGGCGTGCAGATCGACCGCGTCGAGATCAAGGACGTCTCGCTGCCGGAGACGATGAAGCGCTCGATGGCCCGCCAGGCCGAGTCCGAGCGGGAGCGCCGGGCGCGGATCATCAACGCGGACGCCGAGTTCCAGGCCTCCAAGAAGCTCGCCGACGCCGCGGCGGTCATGAGCGACACCCCCGCCGCGCTCCAGCTCCGCCTGCTGCAGACGGTCGTCGCCGTCGCCGCGGAGAAGAACTCCACCCTGGTCCTGCCCTTCCCGGTGGAGCTGCTGCGCTTCCTCGAGCGCGCCCAGCAGGCGCCCTACCCGGCCGTCGGACAGCAGCCGGCGCCCGGACCCCCGGTGGCGGCCGCACCTCCCCCTGGGCCCGCACCGCGGGCCGCCGCGGCGGAGGCGCCGGCCGCCGGTGCGCCGGTGGTGGAGCCCGCCGAGGAGCTCCCCGCCGACCTGCGCGAGGCCCTCTCGGCGGACCCGCTGCTGGACACCGTCCGGCCGCAGCGGCCCTCCGACGTCAGCTGAGCCCGCCCTCCGCCTGCGGCACGTCCGGCCGCCACACGTACGGAACGGTCACCGCCACCGGCAGCAGCCCCAGCCGGGCCAGGATCGGGGCGCTGTCCGGGGAGGCGTCGACCTGCACGAAGCGGTGACCCGCCGCGACCGCGAGCCGGGCCCGGTGCGCCACCGTCGCCCGGTAGGCGCCCCGCCCCCGCCACTGCGGCAGGGTGGAGCCGCCCCACAGCGACACGAAGTCGGTGCCCTCGTGGAAACGGGCCCAGCCGGCGCAGACCACCGTGCCGTCGGCGGTCTCGGCGACGACCACCGCGCAGGGGTCGCCGGGCCCCGACACCTCGCTCTCCAGCATCCCCGGCAGCCAGTCGTGGGGCACGCCCCAGACCGTCTCCTCCATCTCCCGGATGCGCTCGAAGTCCGCCCGTGAGCCGACCTCCCGCAGCGCGAGGCCCTCCGGCAGCGCCGGGGCGGCCGTCAGCGCCTGCGCCTCGCCGACCAGCACCGTCTCCGGTTCCTCCGGCACGAAGCCGGCCGCGACCAGCCGGTCCGGCAGTCCCGCGGGCAGGTCGTGCGCGTGGTACTTCCACTCCACCGGCACGCCCAGCGCGGCGTAGTGGTCCCGCTGCCGGGCGATCAGGGCGTCCAGCCCGGGCCCGTCCAGCCCGCCGAGGTCGCGGTAGTCGAGGAACCCCGCCTCCCCGTGCCGGTAGGTCTTGCGCAGCAGCGGGCCGTCGCGTTCCACCGACTCGTACCGCGAGAGGTCGGCGGGCACACGGGCGCGCAACTGCCGGTCGTAGGTGGCGCGGTACTCCAGCGCCACGAGGGAGGGGTCGAAAGTGCTCATCGGGCGGATTCCACCACAACCGCGACCCCGGGCGCGAGCGGATGGGCCGCGGTGAACGCGACGGGGCGGGGCTGCGTATGTCAGACGGAACGACGCTTCCCCCCTTGCGCCCGACGATCCGGCCTGTATCCCCCCACAGGAGGTCACGAGTTGAAGCACAAACAGATAGCCAAGCGGAAGATCGTGTTCGTTGCGGCCGGTGCCGCCGCCATCGCGGCAGCGGCCGTACTGCTGCCCAACGCCAACGCGTCGCAGTCCGCCGCGCAGGGTCCGCAGGCCCCCTCGCCGAAGCGGCTCACCGCCGCGGCCGCCGCGGAACTCGCCGCGCGGCTCGGCTCGCGGTTCGGCCCGTCCATCGCGGGGGCGTACTACGACGCGGCGAGCAGGCAGCTCGTGGTGAACGTGGTCGCAGGGGACGGCGACGACGTGGCCGCGCAGGCCGGGAAGGCCGGCGCCGCGACCCGGACGGTCGAGAACAGCGCCGCCGAACTGGGCGCCGCCGCACGGACCTTGAAGCAGCGCGCCACGATCCCCGGCACCGCCTGGGCCGTCGACCCCCGGACCAACCGGATCCTGGTCACCGCGGACCGCACCGTCACCGGCGGCAAGTGGGACACCCTGGAGTCCACCGTGCGGTCCCTGGGCGGTGGCATGGCCCGGATCCACAAGTCCGCGGGCGAGTTCAAGCCCCTGGTGGCCGGCGGGGACGCCATCTTCGCCGACGGGGCGCGCTGTTCGCTGGGCTTCAATGTCGTCAAGGACGGCGCCCCGGCCTTCCTCACCGCAGGCCACTGCGGGGTCGCGTTCGCGAACTGGTCGGACAGCCAGGGCGGGACGCCCATCGCGACCGTACGGCAGGCGACCTTCCCGGGTGACGGCGACTTCGCCCTCGTGACGTACGACGACCCGGACACCCAGGCGCCCAGCCAGGTGAGCCTCGGCGACGGCCGTGCCCTGGCGATCAACGGGGCGGCCGAGGCGGCCGTGGGCCAGGAGGTGTTCCGGATGGGCAGCACCACCGGGCTGCACGGGGGCACGGTCCTCGGGCTCGACGCGACGGTCAACTACCCGGAGGGCACCGTCACCGGGCTGATCCAGACCGACGTCTGCGCCGAGCCGGGCGACAGCGGGGGCGCGCTGTTCAGCCGCGACGGGAGTGCGATCGGCCTCACCTCCGGCGGCAGCGGGGACTGCCAGGCGGGCGGGGAGACCTTCTTCCAGCCGGTGACCACGGCGCTGGCCGCGGTCGGGGCGGAACTCGGCTGACGTCCACGTGGTGCGGGCGGGGGGGGGGGGGGGGCCGCCGTGCCCGGGGGGGTGGGGGGGGGGGGGGGGCTCCGGCGCGTGCGGGGCGGGGGGGCGGGCGGGGCCCGCCCCCCCGCGGGCCCGCGGGCCCCGGGGGGGTCAGCTGAACCGGCGGTGCAGCGGGAAGGCCGTCACCGTCGCGCCGACGTGCACGGCCCGAGGGGCCGGGCGGGGTGCCTGGGCATCCTCGTGCAGGCCGACCAGCAGGGCCGCCAGCCGGTGCCGGAAGTCGTCCCAGACCTCGGCGTCCTCGTCCTGCGGGTCCCGCAGGGGCCGTGCGCCGCACGGCGGCTCCACCAGACCGGCGGCCGCGAGGCGGCGCAGGTGGCTCATCATGCGCAGCCGGCCGGGGTGCGCCACGGGTCTGGAGGTGGTGTCGGTCGCCGTCATGGCGGTCAGTAAATCGTGCCGTCCCCTTGGCTTCGCAACCCCTGAGTAGCCACCGGGGTGACGCGCGCGTGACACGGGTTGACGCACGGGACGTGGGAGCACCCATGTGACATCGGGACGTGACGAATCTCGCACCGATGCGGTGTTTGGGCCGTCCGGGAGGACGCGTACCCTCACACCCCTCCCGAGCTGCAGCCGCCCGCCCCCGAGCTCGCGCACGAGGTGGGCGTGCCGCCGCCGCCGCTGTGCCAGTGGTTGACGCCGTAGAGGCTCTCGGCCTTGTCGTGGTGGGCGAGCAGCCCGGCCTCCCCGGCGAAGTGCGGGACGGCCAGCCGCAGCGCCGGCCCGCCGTGCAGGGCGACCGCCAGGAGGACCGACTCGGGTGAGGCCCTGCGGGTGCGCGGGCGCGGGAAACGCTCCTGGGCCCGCCGCAGGACGCGGCGGCCGGCCCGGGTGCGCCGCGGCACCCTCCACAGGGCGAGGGCGGCGGCCACCGTGAGGGCGGGGACGGCCGTCCGGAACGGGTCCCAGGCCGTCAGGGCGCCGGGCACCAGCTCCGCGGCCGCGGTCGGCACGGCCGCGCACAGCAGCACACGGGCCGTACGCCGACGCCGGTCGCCCCGGATCAGCCCCGCGCCGGCCAGTCGCCCGCGCAGTACGTCCAGTTCGCGCCGCACCGGCCGCGACGTGGTGACGGTGTTCACCCCCGCCGGCCGGTACAGGGCCTGGTAGACGGCCAGTTGCAGCGGCTGCGAGAGCCCGTGCAGCGGCCCGGAGATGCGCGCGGTGTGGTGCGCGCCGGCGTCCACCGTGCCGCGCAGATGCAGCGCGACCAACGCGACGACCACCGTGCCGCGGCGCCCGTCGCGCAGGTAGGCCGCCTCGTGGGGGTCCGTCAGCTCGTAGGCCGCGACGCGCGGTGCGCGCAGCAGCACCCCCGCCGTGACGAGCAGTGCCACCTCGGCCACCGGATATGTCCATGCGAGCCATGACATGTCGCACCACCCCCTGTGGTCGGTGTGCCCGTGGGCGCGGCGATGACGCGCTGTTTGAGGAAGGCCGGAGCTTTTCGGCGTAGCGTGGCCGCCGTGACGGATCTGGTGGCACGGACTTGTGACCGCATCGACCGGCTCGACGCCCGGATCAAGGCGTTCGTACGGGAACCGGACCGGCGGGGCCGGCTGGCGGCGGAGGCGGCCGCGGCACCGCCGGGCGTGCTGTCCGGGGTGATGGTGGGCGTCAAGGACATCGTCCGGATCGACGGGATGGACACCAGGGCCGGGTCCGCGGTACCGGCGGAGGTGCTGGCCGGGCCGCAGGCACCGCTGGTGGACCGGCTGCGGGCGGCAGGGGCGCTGGTCGCGGGGAAGACGGTGACGGCCGAGTTCGCGGTGACCGCGCCGGGGCCGACCCGCAATCCGCACAACACCGCCCACACACCCGGTGGTTCGAGCAGCGGATCGGCGGCCGCGGTGGCGGCGGGCATGGTGCCGCTGGCGGTCGGGACGCAGACCGTCGGCTCGGTGGTCCGGCCCGCGGCCTACTGCGGGGTGGTGGGCTTCAAGCCGACCTTCGGGCGCGTCCCGGTGGACGGGGTGATCGCCAACGCCCCGAGCTTCGACACGGTCGGGGTGCTCGCCGCGGACGTCGCGACGGCGACGCTCGGCGCGTCCGTCCTGTGCGACGACTGGCGGGAGCCGGCGGCCGGCGACGGCCGGCCGGTGCTCGGCGTCCCCGTCGGCCCGTACCTGGACCGCGCGGGGACGGAGGCGCGGGAGGCCTTCGCGGCGCGGGCCAAGCGGCTGGAGGCGGCGGGCTGGACCGTGCGCGAGGTGCCGCTGATGCCGGGTCCGGGTGAGTTCGAGGCGGTCGTACGGCAGTTGTACGTCATGAACCGCTACGAGGTGGCCCGTACGCACGCCGACTGGTTCCCCCGGCACGGCCGGCTGTACCGCGAGCAGACGGTCGCCGCCATCCGCGAGGGCCACGCCGTCGGCCGCGACGACTACGAGCGGGCCGTGGGCGAGCGCCGGGTCTTCCGCGAGCGGCTGCTGGCGGCCATGGGGGAGGTCGACGTCTGGCTGGCGCCGTCCGCCACCGGCCCCGCCCCGTTCGGCCTGGGCAGCACCGGCGACTCGGTGATGTGCCTGCCGTGGAGCAACGCGGGCTTCCCCGCGGTGAGTCTGCCCGCCGGGTACGCCGCGAACGGCCTGCCGCTCGGTCTGCAGGTCGTCGGGCGCCCCGGCGAGGACGAGGAACTGCTGCGGTGGGCTGCGGAGTTCGCCCCGGTCGTCATGCCTCGGTGAAGACCAGGTCCTCGACCGGGACGGTCATCCGCACGGTGTGGTCGCCGGTCACCTCGACGACGTGGTGCAGTCCCCGCACCTGCGCGCGCGGGGTGTCCGAGGACAGGATCCGGTAGGTGTCGGCCGCCCCGGCCAGGTAGGCGCGGAAGGCGGCGAGGGAGGGCTCGCCGAGCGCGAGGTAGTCGAAGAGCCGCCGGAAGAGCTTGGGGACGAGCACCACGTCGTCGGTGAGCGAGGAGAGCCCGGTGACCTTCGCGCCGCTGGTGCTCACGTCGCCGGGCCACAGCCCCCTGCCCGCCTCGCGGGCCTGCCGGGCGACGTCGGTCAGCTCCCGGCGCAGGTCCTCGTGGAGGTTGCTGTAGAAGGTCGGGTAGGCCAGGCCCTCGGCGACCAGGTGGTGGTTGACGGTGGCGCGCAGCAGCGGCACGCCGACCGTGACCTCCTGGCCGCTCTTCGTGCCCTCCGGCAGCGCGCCCCGTCCGGCCAGGGCGACGCAGCGGCCGTGCACGTCGACCCCGCCGGTGAGGATCCAGCCGGGGACGCTCTCGGGGCTGGCGGCGACGACCCGCTCGCCGCCGGGCCCGCGCTCCACGGCGGTGAAGCCGAGCCACCGCAGCAGCTCGTCCCGGGCCGCGTGGGCGAAGGGCAGCGGCTGGTGGGCCGGGGCGGAGGTGGGCCCGTAGTGGGTCTCCAGCGCGTCGACGGCGTCCAGGCGCAGCTTGCCCCGGCAGGAGTGGGTGAGGTCGAGCCCGAGCCCGCCCCTGATGCGGTTCCAGTCGGGGTGACGGGTGGGGGTGAAGCCCACGGTGTCCCCGTCCGGTTCGGTGTTCTTTATCTGGAAAGAGCCCTTGACCAGCAGCATCGGCATGGCGACTCCCCATCGGGGTGTGAGCGTCGGTGACGTCGTGTGCAGGAAACCACGCGGAGGGTGGCGGAGGACAGGGATCCGGCGTGTCTTCGTACACATGTTCGACAAGTGGTCTATGGTGGGTGGCGGAGGGTCCGGAAGGGGGGAGACGTGAGCGGTCGGAGGTGCGTATGCCGGGATTCACGCACCTGCACACCGTCTCCGGCTTCTCGCTGCGGTACGGGGCCTCGCACCCCGAGCGGCTCGCCGAGCGCGCCGCCGAACGGGGGATGGACGCGCTGGCGCTGACCGACCGGGACACGGTGGCCGGCGTGGTGCGCTTCGCCAAGGCGTGCGCGCGGGCCGGGGTGCGGCCGCTGTTCGGCGCCTCCCTGGCGGTGCCGGCGGCGTACGCGGGGGAGGGCGCCGCCCCTCAGGCCGGTCCGCCGGCCGCCCGCCGGCGCACCCCGGTGCGCGGCGGGGCCTTCGTGCCGGAGGCGACCGACCGGGCGGTCTTCCTCGCCCGGGACCGCCGCGGCTGGGGCGCGCTGTGCCGGCTGGTCAGCGCCGCCCACACCGACGGCGGCATCGGCTGGGAGGACCTGGGGCGGGAAGGGGTGTACGTGCTGCTCGGCGCGGACTCCGAGGTCGGCCGCGCCCTGGCGGCCGGACGCCCCGACCGGGCCGCCAGGCTGCTGCGCCCCTGGCGCGAGGTGTACGGGGACGCGCTGCGCCTGGAGGCCGTGCACCACGGCCGCACCGGCACCGGGTCCGGCTCGCTGCGGCTCGCCGCCCGCACCGTCGGCTTCGCCGTCGAGCAGGGGGTCGTCCCGGTGCTGACCAACGCCGTCCGCTACGCCGACCCCGGCCAGGGGGAGGTGGCCGACGTCCTGGACTCGGCGCGCCGGCTGGTGCCGATCGACGTGCGCGACGCGGGGAGCCTGGACAGCGGGGAGCGCTGGCTGAAGGACGCCGGGGACATGGCGCGCACCGCCGAGCGGGTCATGGAGGCGGCCGGGTTCGCCCGCGGCGACGCCCACCGGCTGCTGCGGGCCACCGAGGAGACCGCCGCGGGCTGCGCCGTCGACCCGGAGGAGGACCTGGGGCTCGGGCAGGTGCACTTCCCCGAGCCGCAGCTCGTCGGCGCGGGCGCCCGCACCGCCGACCGCGTGCTGCGCTCGCGCTGCGCGGCCGGGATGGTCCGCGAGGGCCACGACCGGGAGCCGGAGTACTGGGCGCGGCTCGACCACGAGCTGCGGATCATCGAGGGGCTCGGCTTCGCCTCGTACTTCCTCACCGTCGGCCAGGTGGTCGCCGACGTGCGGGAGATGGGCATCCGGGTCGCCGCGCGCGGCTCGGGCGCCGGATCGCTCGTCAACCACCTGCTGGGCATCGCGGCCGCCGACCCCGTCGAGCACGACCTGCTCATGGAACGCTTCCTGTCCGGGCGGCGGGCCTCGCTGCCCGACATCGACATCGACGTGGAGTCGGCCCGCCGGCTGGAGGTCTACCGGCGGATCCTGGACCGCTTCGGCGGCGAGCGGGTCGCCACCGTCGCCATGCCCGAGACCTACCGCGTCCGGCACGCCGTGCGCGACGTGGGCACCGCCCTCGGGATGGACCCGGAGCGGACCGACCGGCTGGCCAAGGCCTTCCCGCACATCCGGGCCCGCGACGCGCGGGCCGCGCTCGCCGAGCTGCCCGAGCTGCGGCAGGTGGCGGGGGAGGACCACGGCCGGCTGTGGGAGCTGGTCGAGGCGCTGGACGCGCTGCCGCGCGGGGTCGCCATGCACCCCTGCGGGGTGCTGCTGTCGGACGCCGGGCTGCTGGAGCGCACACCGGTCGTGCCGACCAGCGGCGAGGGCTTCCCCATGGCGCAGTTCGACAAGGACGACGTCGAGGACCTCGGGCTGCTCAAGCTCGACGTGCTCGGGGTGCGCATGCAGTCCGCGATGGCGCACACCCTGGACGAGGTGGAACGCACCGGCGGCGGCCGGATCGACCTGGACCGCATCCCGCAGGGCGACCCCGCGACGTACGAACTGGTGCAGTCCGCCGAGACGCTGGGCTGCTTCCAGATCGAGTCCCCGGGCCAGCGCGACCTGGTGGGGCGGCTGCAGCCGGCCACCTTCCACGACCTGGTCGTGGACATCTCCCTGTTCCGTCCCGGGCCGGTCGCCGCCGACATGGTGCGGCCCTTCATCGACGCCCGGCACGGCCGCAGGCCCGTCCACTACCCGCACCCCGACCTGGAGCCCGTGCTGCGCGAGACCCACGGGGTGGTCGTCTTCCACGAGCAGCTCATCGACATCATGAGCGTCATGACCGGCTGCGACCGGGGGTTCGCCGACGAGGCGCGGCGCGCGCTGTCGGACGAGGCCCGGCAGGGACGGCTGCGGGCCTGGTTCGCGGACGCGGCCCGGGGGCGCGGCTACTCCCGCGAGGTCATCCGGCGCACCTGGGAGATCGTCTCGGCCTTCGGCGCGTACGGCTTCTGCAAGGCGCACGCCGTCGCCTTCGCCGTGCCGACCTACCAGTCCGCCTGGCTCAAGGCGCACCATCCGGCGGCCTTCTACGCCGGGGTGCTCACCCATGACCCCGGGATGTACCCCAAGCGGCTGCTGCTCGCGGACGCGCGGCGGCGCGGGGTGCCGGTGCTGCCGCTGGACGTCAACCGGTCGGGCGCGGCCTATCGAATCGAACTGGTGTCCGGTGAGGGGGGTGGTGAGGTGGGCGAGGAGGTGTGGGGGCTGCGGCTCGCGCTCTCCGAGGTGCACGGCATCAGCGAGGCCGAGGTCGCCCGGATCACCGCCGGACAGCCCTACTCCTCCCTCCAGGACCTCTGGGAGCGCGCCCGCCCAGGCCGTGCCGCCGCCGAACGCCTGGTCCAGGTCGGCGCGCTGGACCCCTTCGGGGGCAACCGCCGCGACATGCTGCTCCAGGTCGCCGAAGTGCACCGGCAGGGCCGGGCCTCCGCCTACGACGGCCAGCTCACCCTGACCGGAGGGGAGGGCGAGCCGGCGTTCGCGCCGGCCGGCCTGCCCGACATGGACGACGGCGAGCGGCTCGGCGCCGAACTCGGCGCCCTCGGCATGGACGCCTCCCGCCACCTGATGGACGACCACCTCGCCTTCCTGGAGGAGCTGGGCGCGATCCCGGCGAACCGGCTGCGCGAGGTGCGGCACGGCGAGACCGTGCTGGTCGCCGGGGCCAAGGCGGCCACGCAGACCCCGCCCATCCGCTCCGGGCGCCGGGTCATCTTCACCACCCTCGACGACGGCACCGGCCTGGTCGACCTCGCCTTCTTCGACGACAGCCACGAGACCTGCGCCCACACCGTCTTCCACTCCTGGCTGCTGCTGGTCCGCGGGGTGGTCCAGCGCCGCGGACCGCAGAGCCTGTCCGTCGTCGGCGCCGCCGCCTGGAACCTGGCCGAACTGGTCGAACTGCGCAGGGAGGGCGGCCTGGAGGCGGTCGCGGCCCGCCTGGCCGAGACCCCGGGCGAGCCCCCTGGCCTCCCCGCACCCCCGCCCGGGGGCCGCCGGGTCCGGATGTCCACCGGGTACGAGATGCACCCCTGGGCCGATCTGCGGCCCGCGGGCGAGGGCGTTCCCACCGGCCGCAAGCTGTGGCACTCCAGTCCGGGGAGCGCGGGGCGATGACGGACGACCTGCACGTGCTGTACGTGCACTTCCACGCCGCCGAGGCGCTGTACGAGCGACTCCTCGGGCTGCTGGGCGGCTTCACCCCGGTCGTCCAGGCGCTCCCGCCCGACGCCGCGCTCGCCGACGTCCGCGGGGCGCTGCGCTACTTCGGGCGCGACGCCGTGGAACTGGCCACGCTGCTGCGGGTGCGGCTGCTCGCCCTCCACGGTGTGGACTGCACGATCGGCGTCGGCCCGAACCAGCTGCTCGCCCGGATGGCGGCGCAGGGCGGACCGGAGGGCGCGGTGCGCGCCGCCCCCACCGACCCCGCGGCCGTGGCGGCCTTCCTCGCCGACCGCCCGGTGGCGGCGCTGCACGGCGTCGGCCCGGCGACGGCACGGCAGTTGGGCACGTACGGCCTGGACACCGTCGGGCGCGTCGCGGCCGCGCCCCTGAGCACCCTGCAGCGGATCCTGGGCGCCGCGGCGGGCCGCAGGACGCACGAACGGGCCCGCGGCATCGACCCGGCCCCGGTCGTCCCGAACGCCCCCGCCCGTTCGGCCGGCGCCGAGCGCCGCTTCGGCCACGACGAACTGGACCCGGTGCGGCACCGCCGCGCCCTGCTGTCGCTCACCGAGGAACTGGGCTCCTCACTGCGCGCGTCGGGCCGGGTCGCGCGCTCACTGACCCTCACCGTCCGCTACGCCGACCGCTCCACGACCACCCGCACCCGCGCGCTGCCCGAGCCCACCGGCCACGGCACCGCCCTCGCCGAGGCCGCGTACCGGCTCTACGAGGGGCTGGGGCTGCAGCGTGCCCGGGTGCGCGGCCTCGCGTTGCGTGCGGAGGGGCTGACGGACGCCGGTCTCGCGACGCTGCAGCTCAGCCTGGACCCGGGGGACGAGAAGGCGCGCCGGATCGAGGCGGTCGCGGACCGGGCGCGAGCCCGCTTCGGCCCGCGGGCGCTGATGCCCGCGGCACTGTCGGGTGCGGCCTGACGGTCCATTATCACATCGACGTGAAGCCGGCGTGATGAATTCTTTACCCACCGGTAGCTAGCGACGTTTGTTACTCCTCCGTAAATTGACGGAAGCTCAGCACTCTGGTGATCCGGATCACAGGCTGCACGGGAGCCAGTCATTCCCCCACCTGCGAGGAGATCGCTCGATGCTGCCCATCAGACCGCGATCAGCGCTCCGGCTCCTCTCCGCGCTGACTCTCACCGCCGCCCTCTTCGCCACCCCCGTCCTGGTGGACAGCACGACCACCGCACTGGCGAAGACCCCCACGTCCGACACCCACGCCACCACGACCGTCGCCGCCGCGACCACCGCCGGCGCCACCGCGAGCAGCGGCTGGAACAACTGGTCCTGCAAGCCGTCCGCCGCCCACCCGCGGCCCGTCGTCCTCGTCCACGGCACCCTCGGCAACTCCATCGACAACTGGCTCGGCCTCGCGCCCTACCTGGTCAAGCGGGGCTACTGCGTCTACTCCCTGGACTACGGCCAGCTGCCCGGCGTGCCCCTCTTCTACGGGCTCGGCTCCATCACCGCCTCCTCCCAGCAGCTCGCCGACTACGTCGACCGGGTCCTCACGGCCACCGGCGCGGGCAAGGTCGACATCGTCGGGCACTCCCAGGGCGGCATGATGCCGCGCTACTACATGAAGTTCCTGGGCGGTGCCCCCAAGGTGAACGCGCTCGTCGGCATCGCGCCCAGCAACCACGGGACCGACCTGGGCGGGCTGCTCAGGCTGCTGCCGTACTTCCCCGGGGCGGCCGAGGCCATCGAGCACCTCAGCCCGCAGGGGCTGACGGACCAGATGGCCGGATCGGCCTTCCTCACCAAGCTGAACGCCGGCGGCGACACCCTCCCCGGCGTCCACTACACGGTGATCGCGACCAAGTACGACGAGGTCGTCACGCCGTACACCTCGCAGTTCCTGTCCGGCCCTGACGTCCGCAACGTGGTGCTGCAGGACCTGTGCCCGCTCGACCTGTCCGAGCACGTCTTCGTCGGGCTGACCGACCGCATCGTGTTCCACGAGGCGGCCAACGCCCTCGACCCGGCGCACGCCACCGCGACCGACTGCGGGGACGTCTTCAGCTGACGTCCCCCGTCAGCCGACCCGCGTCCGGCGCCTGCGGGCGACGAGCAGCAGCACCGACGCACCGAGCGAGACGGCGGCGGCCCCCGCCGCCATCAGCGAGGTCGTGCCGCTGCTGCTGCCTCCGGTCTCCGCCAGGTCCGCGCCGGAAAGGGACGTGTCCGCCGTCGCGGACGGCTCCGCGAGCGGGCTCGCCGAGCCGTCCGCGGCGGTGTGCGCGTGGTGGTGGCGCACCGTCGACCGGTCCGCCCCGGCGGCGATCCGCGCGTCGTCCGGTACGGAGGCGGTGGGCGCGGGGGCGGTCGTGGCCGCGGCGGGGGTCCCGGTCCCGGCCGGGGCCGAGGTCGCGGGCGTGGCGGGCGCCCCGGGGGCCTTCCCGGTGTCCGCGCCGAAGACCACGTCGGAGCAGGAGTAGAAGGCCTCCGGGCTGTCCGAGCGCTGCCAGATCGCGTAGACCAGCTGACGCCCCGACCTGGCCGGCACGTCCACCGGCAGGACGTAACTGCCGTCCCGCACCTGGGGGTCGGTCACCTTCGCGAACGGCTGCGCCTCCAGGTCCGACCACGTCAGCGGCCGCGACGGGTCGTACCCCGCCTTCGTCATGTACAGCTCGAACGAGCCCTTGTGGCGGGCCGTCACCCGGTACGCCAGGTCCTGCCGTCCCGGCGTCATCCTCGTCGCCGGCCAGTCTGCCCGCGCCAGGTCCAGCGCCTTGAACTCCTCGTTGCCCGCGCTGCACAGCTTGCCGTCCGGTATCACCTGCCGGTGGCGTCCGGCCGCGTCGCCGATGCGCACCCCGTTCCAGTCGTAGAAGGCCTGCGTGCCGCCCGCCGCGACCGCCGCCCTGCACGCGGCCGACGTCGGGTTCTCGGGGTTCTCCGCGTAGCAGGTCAGCACCCGGCTGACCGGGCCGCCCATGGTGCCGTGCGCGCTCGCCGGTCCCGCGGCCAGGCCGGTCAGTGCGAGCGGTCCGATCCCGAGGACGGTGGCCAGGGCGGCCCTGCGGCGTGCGGTCATGGTGGGGTTCTCCTTCGGCGGTGGCCCGGTGCGCGGTGCCGACGGGCGCCGGCGAACCAGCACGCTAGCCGCGCCGCACGGGTGGAACCCCTGTTCGGAGGACCTGCGGGCGATCTTTATGGCGGCGTTAAGGCATCGCTAAGCGGGGGCTGAGGATGCCGGTCGCCGGTGCGGCCCGGGTCCCCCCGGCACGACGGCGGCGCCGGACAGGAGTCCTGTCCGGCGCCGCCCACCCGCCTGTTCCCGGGTGCGGTCCGCCGGCCCTCAGCCGAGCCAGAGCGTCAGGAGGTAGCCCGGGCTGTCCCACGTGCACGTGTACTGGTAGGCCTGGCCGGAGTCGACGAACTTCTGGCCGGCCGTCTTGCAGGCCGCGCTCGTCGAGTACACCTTGTACGGCACGCTCGCGTTCGCCGGGGCGGCGAGCGCCAGCATCCCGGTGAGCGTCGCGGCCACGGCCACGGCGACCGAGGCGCCCCTGCGCTTGTTCATGTCCCCTCCAGGAAGAGCTCGTTGCACGACCGGATCACCGGCATCCTCACATCGTCGCAATGGACACGTCAATGATGCGGATCATGGGCGGTGTCGCCGCGGGGCCCCCTCAGGAGGAGTGCCGGCTGCGGGGGGTGCGCCGCGGGGGGTGGGTGAGGGTGATCTGCCGTACGAGCTGGTGGAAGCAGGACAGCGCCGCGATGGCGGGGAGGCTGGCGACGGTCCAGTCGGTGATCGTCCGGGGGGCGGAGGCGACGCAGAACAGGATCGCGAAGGCCGAGAAGAGCAGCACGACCGCCCAGGAGTGCGGGGCCCGGCGCTGGTGCAGCGCGGCCCGCAGGATCGACAACGAGGCCACCATCCAGGGGCCGTAGACCAGCAGCGGCCACCAGCCCGCCAGCCCCGACGCCCCGTTGGTGGCGGCGATGTGGCGCAACGGGTCGTGGGCGACCATCCCCCCGAGCACGCTCACCATGGCCACGATGGTGGCCGCGACCGCCGCGACGACGAAGCTGAGCGTCTGGGTCCTGGCCGCCTTCTGCCGCAGCGCCGCCCGGCGGATCCTGCGGTGCCTGTGCCGGGTGAGCGGCAGCTCGTGGGTCGCGGACTCCGGGGAGGGCGCGGCGAAGACGTCGTCGTCCTCCTCCTCGTAGTCGTCCACCTCCTCCGCCAGAGGGGGTTCGAGGAGCTGGGCCAATTCCTCCTCGGACGTCCACGCCCCGTTCAGGACGTCGTAGTCCGGGGCGGAGAAGAACCCGTTCCCCGAAGTGTCGTCCGGGGCCTGGCGGGGACTGTAAATGGTGTGGCCGCTGAGGTGGTCCTCGTACGGCATGTCGTTCTCGAAGCGGAAACGGTCCTGCAAAGGCGGCATGAAGGAATTCCTGTCGGGGCCGGGCGTGGGCGGGGGATACGGTGAATGCACGCCCTAATACCGCGCATCCAGATCGATGCCGGAGCAGCGGCGGATGAAATCCCCCTCGATGCCGACCATTTCGTTGGTGAACTGTTCCAGTTCCGAAGAGCAGTACACGAGCGGAATGCGCTCCTCGCCACGCTCGATGTAGGCGTCCGGACTCCGGCCGAAGAATCCCGCCGTCCCCGGGACGAAGACCCATTCCCCGAGGGGGACGCCCTCCCTCGGGCGGTACGGACGGCTGCGGCGGATGGGCGCCGGAACCGTCCGGGGGACCTCGTTCCCGGCCGGCGCACCCGGTGCGTTCTGGGAATCGACTGTGACCACATCCCCACAACGACCCCCGCCCCGTGATGGAGTTGCGCCGTACGAGTGACCTCCGCCCCGTGTTCCGTGAGGTGTTGGCCCTGGCCACAGGCCCCGGCAGGCACCCTAGGGTGACGCCATGACCGAACCGACGCGCCGCCGCGCGGCCGCCCTGGAGCTCATCGACGCCGTCGTCGACTCCGGCACCTGGCACGGCTGGGACGAGCCCGTGACCGCGCTGCCCGGCTACCTCGACGACGCCGGGTACCGCGCCGACCTCGCCCGGGCACGGGAGCGGACCGGGCTCGACGAGTCGGTCGTCACCGGCGAGGGCAGGATCCGCGGCCGCCGGGTCGCCGTCGTTGCGGGCGAGTTCCGCTTCCTGGGCGGCTCGATCGGCGTCGCCGCGGGCGAACGCCTCGTACGGGCCGTCGAACGGGCCACCCGTGAGCGGCTGCCCCTGCTGGCCTCGCCCGCCTCGGGCGGGACGCGGATGCAGGAGGGCACCATCGCGTTCCTGCAGATGGTCAAGGTCGCGGCGGCCATCACCGACCACAAGGCCGCGGGCCTGCCGTACCTGGTCCACCTGCGGCACCCGACCACGGGCGGGGTCTTCGCGTCCTGGGGCTCCCTCGGGCACGTCACCGCCGCCGAACCCGGCGCGCTCATCGGCTTCCTCGGCCCGCGGATCCACGAGGCCCTGTACGGCGAGGAGTTCCCGCCCGGCGTCCAGGTCGCGGAGAACCTGCTGGCCAACGGCATCGTGGACGCCGTGCTGCCCTCCGCGGAACTCGCGGACGTCGCGGCACGCGTCCTCGGGGTGCTGTGCGGCGACACGGCGGGAGCCCCGGACACCGGCGGGGCCGGTCCCGAGCCCGCGCCGGGCGCCTCCGCTCCACCGGCCGCGGAGTCCATCCGGCGCTCACGGCGGCCCGAACGGCCGGGGCTGCGCGCCCTGCTGGCGGCGGCCGCCCGGGACGTGACCCCGCTCAGCGGCACCGGCGCGGGGGAACGGGACCCCGGACTCCTGCTCGCGCTCGCCCGGATCGGCGGCACGCCCTGCGTCGTCCTCGGCCACGACCGGCGGGAGACCGGCGACGGGCGGCCGTCCGCGCTCGGCCCCGCCGGCCTGCGGGTCGCCCGCCGCGGCATGGGCATCGCGGCGGAACTGGACCTGCCGCTGTTGTGCGTGGTCGACACCGCGGGTGCGGCGCTGTCCCGGGAGGCCGAGGAGGGCGGCCTGGCGGGCGAGATCGCCCGCTCCCTCGCCGACCTGATGACCGTGCCCGCGCCCACGCTGTGCCTGCTGCTCGGACAGGGCGCCGGCGGGGGCGCGCTCGCGCTGCTGCCCGCGGACCGGGTGGTGGCCGCGCGGCACGCGTGGCTCTCCCCGCTGCCGCCGGAGGGGGCCTCGGCGATCCTGTACCGGACGACGGAACGGGCGTACGAAGTGGCCGGGCGCCAGGGGGTGCGGTCGGCGGACCTGGCCGCGCACGGGATCGTCGACCGGGTGGTGGAGGAGACGCCCGACGCGGCGGACGAGCCCGAGGCGTTCCTGGCCCGCCTCGGCGCGGTCCTGGGTGCCGAACTCGCGGCCCTGCGCGCCCACCCCCGCGCCGTCCGCCTCGCCGCCCGCCGCACCCGCTACCGGAACCTGGGCCTGAGCTGACGCCCCTTCCGGCGGGAGGCGTTCCGCGGCGGCGGGCGGGGATCCGGGCCGGGAAAAGCCGGTCGCGGGTGGTTGGGGGGCCGGCCCGGCTCTGCCGGGGGCTTCCCTGCGGCCCTCCGGAACGGGGGGAGCCGGTGGCGGCCGCGTGGGGCCGGCCCCGTGCGGCCGGGGCAGGGGCGGTGTCCTCGGCCGCGGCACCGGATGCGGGGCCGCGCACACCTGGTCCCGCACGGGAGGCGTCCGCGTCCGCGGGCGGTTGGGGGCGGTCGTGGTCAGGCCTCGGCGGGATCCGTCTGTCGCCCCTTCCTCGGGGGATCGCCACGTGGGGCGTGGTCCGGCCGGACCCGGCGGTCCCGCGGGGAAGCACGGAGGCGTTGTCAGTGGGGGGTGGAAGGATCACGGGGTGGGCGAACTCAGCAGTGACACGTACTGGGACACCGTGGCCGACCGCTTCGACGAGGAGCCCGACCACGGCTTGCGGGAGCCGGCCGTGCGGGAGGCGTGGGCGGCACGGCTGCGGACGTGGCTGCCCGGCACCCCGGCGGACGTGCTCGACCTCGGGTGCGGCACGGGCAGCCTCGCGCGGCTCGCCGCCGAGCAGGGGCACCGGGTGACCGCCGTCGACCGCTCCGCGCGCATGGCCGCGCTGGCCCGGACGAAGCTGGCCGGCACCGGGGCCCGCGTCCTGCTCGGGGACGCGGCCGAACCGCCCGTCGCACAGGGCCGGTTCGACGTGGTGCTCGTCCGGCACATGCTGTGGGCGCTGCCCGACCCCGTGGCCGCGTTGCGCCGCTGGGCCCGGCTGCTGCGCCGCGGCGGACGCCTCGTGCTGGTCGAGGGGTGCTGGGGAGAGGCCGAGCCGGTGGGCATCCGCGCCGCCGAACTGGCCGCGATGGTACGGCCGCTCGCCGAGCACACCGAGGTGGAGCAGCTCGCCCACGACACCGCGCTGTGGGGCGGCCCGGTCCACGACGAGCGCTACGCCGCGGTCGTGCGGATCAAGCAGCCCCGCAGGCACACGGAGATCGTCGACGTCCACCTCGTCCTCCGCCGCGGCGACGAGGTCCTGCTCGGCCGCCGCGTCAACACCGGTTACGCCGACGGCCTGCTGCACGCCCCCTCCGGCCACGTCGAGGACGGCGAGGACGTCCTGACGGCCCTGGTCCGCGAGGCCCAGGAGGAGGTGGGCGTCGTGCTGCGCCCCGAGGACATCGCCGTCGCCCTGGTCATGCAGCACCGCGCGCCCGGCGGGGGCGAGCGCATCGGCTGGTTCTTCGAGGCGGACGGCGGCGTCCACGAGCCGGTCAACCGCGAGCCGGAGAAGTGCTCGGAGCTCGGCTGGTTCCCCCTGGACGCGCTGCCGGACGACATGGTGGCGTACTGCAGGGCGGGCCTGGAGGCGTACCGCGCGGGCGAGCGCTTCGTGCTGCACCTGCACGAGCCGGGGGACGCGATCGCCCACGACCCGGCGGGGCCCGGCCGCGCCGTCGTCCTCGCGGACGGTGCGTGCAGCACAATGGCCGCGACAAACAGCGCTGCCCCGTCCCGCCGGGAGGACGACACACCGTGAGCCTCAAGATCACCGTCAGGCCGGACGCGGCCGCCGCGCCCTACGAGCAACTGCGCGAGCAGATCGCGGACCAGGCCCGTTCCGGGGCCCTCCCGGTCGGCTACCGGCTGCCGACCGTCCGCGGGCTCGCGGACGACCTCGGCCTGGCGGCCAACACCGTGGCCAAGGCCTACCGCGCCCTGGAGTCGGACGGTGTGATCGAGACCCGCGGCCGCAACGGCACCTTCGTCGCGGCCGCGGGCGACGCCGCCACCCGTGAGGCGGCCGCCGCCGCGTCGGCCTACGCCCAGCGCGTGCGGCGCCTCGGCCTGGACCGCGCCGCCGCCGAGGACGCCGTGCGGGACGCGCTGCGCGCCGCGTACGAGGCGTAGCGCGCGCCGCTCACAGCAGTCCGGCGAGTTTGTACAGCGCCAGCGAACCCGCGACCGCGACGTTGAGGCTGGCGCCCGTGCCGACCATGGGGATCTCGACGGCGAGGTCGAGCAGGTCGAGCGCCTCCGGCGGGATGCCCTGCTGCTCGTGCCCCAGCACGACGACCGTGGTGCGCCGCGCGGCCGGCAGGTCCGCCAGCCGGACCGCCTCGTCGGCGAGTTCGACCCCGACGACGTGCGCTCCGCGGTCGCGCTGCCGCTGCAGCCAGCCCAGGGGATCGCCGGTCCAGTGCACGCAGGCGGGCCGCCGCAGGGTGTTGCCGCGGGCGAGCGCCTCCGGCACCCAGGGGAAGCGCGGGACGACCAGGCACGCGCCGACGGCGTCGCAGGTGCGCAGCAGCGTCCCGAGGTTGGCGCCGTGCAGCGGCCACAGCGGCGCCGCGTACAGGTGGTCCCAGCAGTTGTGCGACCGCGGGCGGCGACTGCGGCGCAGTTCCGCCGGGGTGCGGGTCCGTATCCTCCCCGTCGCGCCGCCGGGCGGACCCCCGGCCATCAGAGGTAGAGGCCTCCGGAGGCGGAGGCCGGGGTCGTCTGGTGGGGGAGCGCGGTGCCGCCGGAGGAGGAGGCGCCGCGGCGCAGGGCGTAGAGCTCCGCGAGCGTGGCGCCGTCCCGGCCGATGCCCTCGGACGTGCCGAGCCAGCCGGTCGCCTCGGCGCGGGTCAGCGGGCCCACCTCGATCCGGGCCAGGCAGCGCCCGGGGCGGACCACCGCGGGGTGCAGCCGCTCCAGGTCCTCGTTGGTCGTGATGCCGACCAGGACGTTGCGGCCCTGGCCGAGCAGGCCGTCGGTGAGGTTGAGCAGACGGGACAGCGCCTGGCCGGTCTGGTGCTTGGCCTGGCCGCGGATGAGCTCGTCGCAGTCCTCCAGCAACAGCAGCCGCCAGCGGCCCGGCCCTTCGGTGTCGTCCTCGCCGATGGCGATCTCCATCAGGTAGCCGACGTCGTTGAAGAGCACCTCGGGGTCGAGGACGCAGTCCACCTGGCACCAGTCGCGCCAGGCGCGGGCCAGCGTGCGCAGCGCGGAGGTCTTGCCGGTGCCCGGCGGGCCGTGCAGGAGCAGCAGCCGGCCGCTGACGTCGGCGGCGGTGAGCTTCATCAGCCCGTCCATGGCCTCCGCCACCGGCGCGGTGTAGTTGCCCCGCACGTCGTCCCAGGGGGCGGCGCTGATCTGCCGCGTGATGCGGTGCGGCCCGCGGCGCGGGGCGACGTACCAGAAGCCCATGGTCACGTCGTCGGGCTGCGGTTCCGGCTGGTCCTCGGCGTCCTCGACGGCCTCGGCCAGGACGCGCTGCGCCAGCTCCTCGGTGACCGCCGTCACCGTCACGTCGGCACGGCGGTGCCAGCGCGACACGAGGATCGTCCAGCCGTCGCCCTCGGCGAGGGTCGCGCCGCGGTCCTTGTCCCGCGCGGAGCGCAGCACCGACCCGCCGCCCGGTACGAGCGTCAGCCCCGACTTGACCCGGTCCAGGGACGTGCCGCACGAGTAGGGCTGCTCGCCGGTGACGAAGCGGCTCAGGAACAGGGCGTCGATGGCGTCGGACGGCGAGTCGTCGTCGTTCATGCCGAGACGGATGGACAGGGCGCGATGCGGGGGCGTTGCGTCGGGCATGCCGCTCATGATCCGGCACGGGGTCCGCGTCCGCACCGGGTTTTCACGCAGTGGCGGAATCACCGGGAATTCCCGAACGCCCGGTGGAACCGGCCCGATCCGGGCACAGCGGGCGGTTCACGGGGCACCGGGCGTCCGGCCGGGGATGGCGCGTCCGGGCGGTGCCGCCGTCGGCGCCCCTAAAGGGCCTCCCAACTACGGGAGTAGAGCCCGCCGGCCGAGACGGCGTCACATCCGGTGCACGCAGCGGCGATCACGGACAGCTCGCAGGAATGTCCATGTCAAGAAATCTTGGCATGGACACTTCCCGAACGTGTTACTGCGCGGTACGAAAGATGCGGCAGAGATCCTGCTAAGGGAGGTTCCATGAGACTGTCCCGTTTCGTGTCAGCCGCATCCACACTTCTCCTTACCGCCGCACTCGCCCTGGTTGGTGCCGGTTCCGCCCGAGCCGCCGGCCCCGTCTACGTGGCCCTGGGCGACTCGTACTCCGCCGGAGTCGGGTCCGGCAGCTACGACGGCTCGAGCGGCAGCTGCTACCGCAGCAGCAAGGCGTTCCCCCGGCTGTGGGCGAACGCGCATAGCCCGTCCGGGTTCTCTTTCACCGCGTGTTCCGGAGCGACCACGACCGACGTGCTCAACAACCAGCTCGGTCCGCTCAACGCCTCGACGACCCTGGTCAGCATCAGCATCGGCGGCAACGACGCCGGCTTCGCCGACGTGATGACCACCTGCGTCCTCAGCTCCGACAGCACCTGCCTCAGCCGTATCAACCAGGCCAGGGACTTCGCCAACAACCAGCTGCCCGCACGGCTCGACTCCGTCTACAACGCCATCAGCTCCAGGTCCCCTTCGGCCCGGGTCGTCGTCCTCGGCTACCCGCGCTTCTACAAGCTGGGCACCACCTGCATCGGCCTCAGCGAGACCAAGCGCAGGGCCATAAACGACGCGGCCGACCTCCTCGACACCGTCACCGCGAAGCGCGCCGCCGACCACGGCTTCGCCTTCGCCGACGTCCGCGGCACCTTCACCGGGCACGAGCTCTGCTCGGGCTCGGCCTGGCTGCACAGCCTCACCCTCCCCGTCTACGAGTCCTACCACCCCACCGCCTCCGGCCAGTCCGGCGGCTACTTGCCGGTGTTCACCTCCGCCGCGTGACCCGCGGCACCGCAGCGCGGAGCACCCGGACGACGTGAGACGAGGGGTGCCGGGCCACCGCCCGGCACCCCTCGCCCATGCCGGCGCTGCCTCAGGGGGTCGTCGCCGTCCCCTCCGAACCGCTCGGCGACGGGCTCGGCGCCCGGCACGTGACCGTGAACGGGACGTGCGCGGACTCCGTCCCCACCGGACTGCGCACCTCGACCGCCACCCAGCCCTCGATCGTGCCATCCGGCTCGTAGGACGGCTCGGTGTGCTCGACCGTCCGGCTCCTCGGGCCGCCCGAGGGGAAGTCGAGGGTCTGCCAGCCATGGTCGGAACCGGCGCCGCTCGTCCTCCAGCGGTAGGTGACCGTCACCGGGGTGCGGTCGACCGTGACGACCGCCGAGAAGGACGGCGCCTGCTCCGCGGGCGGCGGACAGCCCCCGGTGTAGGTGTCGCGCACGGCCGACACCGTGACGTGGACGTTCACATGGGCCGGGGTGCTGGGCGGCGCCGAGGTGTGCGGAGACGCGGAGTCGCCGCCGCCGGCCGTCGCCTCGTAGCCGCTGGCGTCCGTGTCGTCGTCGTCCTGCGAGCCGGTGGCGGACGGGGTCCCGTCGCCGCCCGGGGTGTTCCCGGCGGTCGTGCCGTGGCCGGAACCGCCGGGTGAGCCGTCGTCGAGCAGGGCGTAGGCCACGCCCCCGATGCCCAGGGCGAGGGCGAGCACGCCCGCGGCCATCGCCACCGCCGCGCGACGAGGCCGGGCCGGGGGGCCACCTGACGGGGGGCCGAATCCGGTGCCGACGGGTGTCGTCGGCCCGAGCGGTGTCGAGGAGACGGGAGTCGAGGAGACCGGCGTGGACCGGACCGGTGTGCCGTCCGGCCCCGGCGGCATCGGCACGGCGGCCTGGGTGGTGGCGTAGGCCGTTCCGGCGCCCGGCGGGGTGCGCCCGGCGGCGAGGGCGTCCAGCCGCCGCTGCACCTCGTCGCCCGGGATCCGGGCCGCCGGGTCCTTGTGCAGCAGTCCGGTGATCACCGGGGCCAGCGGCCCCGCCCTGCGCGGCTCGGGCAGTTCCTCGTCCACCACCGCGCGCATCGTGCTCAGTGCGGTGTCGCGGCGGAACGGCGAACCGCCCTCCACCGCCACGTACAGCAGCACCCCGAGCGACCACAGGTCCGACTCCGGGCCGGGACGGCGGCCGAGCGCCCGCTCGGGGGCCAGGAACTCCGGTGAGCCCACCAGTTCGCCGGTGCGGGTGATCGCCGAGGAGCCCTCGATCATGGCGATGCCGAAGTCGGTGAGCACGACCCGCCCGTCGTTGCCGATGAGCACGTTGCCCGGCTTCACGTCGCGGTGCAGCACCCCGGCCGCATGGCCGGCGCGCAGCGCCGCCAGCACCTTGCCGCCGATCCCCGCGGCGCGCCGGGGGTCCATGGGGCCCTCCGCGTCGAGGACGTCGGCGAGCGTCACGCCCCGGACGAGCTCCATGACGATCCACGGGCTGCCCTCGGCCATGGCCACGTCGTACACCTTGATGACGTTGGGGTGCTCGACCCGCGCGGCCGCGATGCCCTCCTGCTGCAGCCGCGCGTACAGGCGCTCGACCTCCCCGTCCTCCAGGCCCGGCGGGGCCTTGACCTCCTTGACGGCCACCTCGCGGCCCAGCAGTTCGTCCCGGGCCAGCCACACCACACCCATGCCGCCCCGGCCCAGCTCGCTGATCAGCCGGTAGCGCCCCGCCACGAGCCGTGTCATCGGCGTGTCCCCCCTTCGTGCCGCCCGCAGCCCAGCATGACCGAACTTCCTCCCGAACGGACCCTTTCGACGGAAAGCTCCCTCAAGCCGGCAGTGCCAGCACCGCCCTGAGCAGCAGACCGCAGCCCAGCACCAGCACCACGGACGCCGTGGCCAGCGGCGCGAGGCGCCGTGCCGCCGTGAACAGCCGGCCGCGGGACCGCAGCGCCGACGCCTTCCCGGCCAGCCGCCCGAGGCGCACGACGGCGAAACCGGCGGCCGTGAGCGTGATCGCCAGACCCGCGCCGTACGCGAGCACCAGCAGGAAGCCGAACCAGGCCTGGCCGAGTGCCGCGGCACCCACCAGGACGACCACCGCGGAAGGACTGGGGACGAGACCGCCGGCGAAGCCGAGCAGGATCGTGCCCCGGAGCGTGGGCCGCGGCTCGTGCGGGTGTGTGTGCGGGTGGACGTGCACGTGGCGCTCGGGGGCGGGGCGTTCGGCGGTGAGGACGGCCGCGGGCGCGGTCTGCGCCGCCGTCCCGGGTGCGGGTGCGGGGCGGCGCGGGTGGACGTGGTGTTCGCCGTGGTGGCGATGGCCGTGCCCGTGGTGGCCGCCCCCATGGTCGTGGCCGTGGTCATGCCCTTGCCCGTGCCCATGTCCGTGGTCGTGGCCGTGGGACTGACCCCGCAGCCGCCAGGCGCGGCGGAGCAGCGCCGCACCGGCGCAGGCGACCAGCACCCCGCTGGCGACGCCCAGCCAGCCGATGACCGAGGGCGCCGCGGCCGAACCGGTCGTCACCAGCAGGCCCAGCGCGAACACCCCCATGGTGTGGGTGACCGTCACCGACGCGCCCAGCGCGACCATGTCCCGGCGCGACCGCCGGCCGCCCGCGGCGGCCGCCGCGGCCATCAGCGTCTTGCCGTGCCCGGGCGCGAGCGCGTGCATCGCGCCCAGGGCCAGCGCCGTGAGCAGGGCCAGGGCGGCGAACCCCGGGGTGAGCGCGTGCCGTGACACCAGGTCGGTGAGGGCCTGGGTCCAGCGGTCCGCGCCGCGCGGCAGCACACCGGCGGCGGGGGCGTCGTCCTCCGCCGCCAGCGCGGGGCCGCCCGGGGTCACCCGGAAACCGGCCGCGCGCTCGTCGGCGGGCGAGGAGAGCAGGTCCTTCGGGTACGCGGTGAGCCGCCGCGACACCGACGTCCCCGGCACGTCGGCGTCGTGGAGCGTCATCCGGTCGCCGCGCGCGGTGATCTCCCGCCAGCCCGGCCCGGCACCGATGTCCGCCGGACGGTACGTCAGGGGCGCGGACCTGCCGTCCGGCAGGCGCGCCGTCATCCGGCACTCGACGCGCAGTGTCGTCAGCCCCGCCTGCCCCGGCCGTACGGTCGCCGTGGCCCGGCGCACGGTGACCGGTTCGCGGCGACCGCCCACGGACGCCCGTGCGCCCTCCGCGGCCGCGTCGCACCGCGCCCCCGCCCAGTCCGCCAACTCGGCGCGGCCCAGCGCCCGGTCGCCGTCCCGGTCGATCGCGGGGACGGCCTGGGCCGCGGGGATCTCGGCGAGGTCCTCGACGTGGTCGATCCGCAGCACACCGGGGGCGGCGACCAGGCCGTCGTAGCGGTTGACGGTGAAGTTGCCCAGCGGATGCGCCTGCGCCTGTCCTGCGGGAAGCAGCGCGAGGGCCGCTCCCGCCGCTGCCGCGGCCGCCGCGGCGGCCGTCCTGCGCCGGATCATGACGGGTCTCCTTCGATGCGTGCCAGCGCGCGGCGGGCGGCGGGGGCGGCGGTGGGGGAGAAGCCGGGGTTGAGGCGGAGCGCCGCGGCCAGCGACGTCCTGGCGGTCGCGCGCCTGCCGAGGGCCGCCTCGATGACGCCGCGGTGGTAGAGGAAGGCCGCGTTGCGGTAGCCCGGCGCGGAGGAGCGTCCGGCGTACGTCAGGGCCTCGCGGTCGCGGCCGTTGACGTGCAGGGCCCAGGCGAGCGCGTCGGCGGTGTGGACGGTCTGCCGGCGCGACCATTCGGCCCGGGCCGCGCGCAGCGCCTCGGCGGCGTCCCCGTGGTCGGCGGCGACCAGTGCCGCGTCGAGGTCGGTGGCGACGCCGTTCGCCCGGGCGAGGGCGATCCAGGTGCCGACCACCGCGTACTGCTGCTCCGCCCGCTCGTCCTGGCCCGTGGCCTCGTACAGTTCGCCCAGTTCGGCGAGTTGCGCGGGCAGCGGGTAGCGGTCGACGACCCGCCCCAGGTCGCGCAGGGCCTTCTCCCGGTCGCCGCGTGCCGCGTACGTACGGCCGCGGCCCTCGACCGCCGGCAGGTAGCCGGGGTCGGCGCGCAGCGCGGTGGCGAAGTGCCGCAGTGCGGCCGGGTACTGGCCCTGGCTCCAGGCGAGCTGGCCCAGCGCCGTGGCGACGTAGGCCGTGTCGCCCGGGGTCGCGGCGGAGTCCAGGGCGCGGGTCAGGATGCGGCGGGCACCGGCCGGGTCGCCGCGCAGTTCGTGGACGTAGGCGAGGCGGGTGAAGACCGGGATGCCGGGACGCACCGCGTCCGCGTGCTCGGCGGCGCGCAGCGCCTCGTCGTAGCGGCCGAGTTCGACCAGGGCGTCGACCCGGACGGCCAGGGCGCGCTCCCCGTACGGGTTCACCTTCAGCGCCCGGTCCGCCTCGGTGAGGGCGGTGCGGAAGTCGTGGCGGGCGGCGGCGAGCGCGGCCCGTCCGGCGAGTGCGGCGTCGTTGTCGCGGGGGGAGATCCGCAGCGAGCGGGTGAAGGCGGCCTGCGCCTGCGGGTAGCGGGTCGGGTCGCCGCTGGTCCTGGCCTGCTCGACGTAGGCGGCGCCGAGGGCGGCCCACCCCGGGGCGTCGTCGGGCTGGGCCCGCAGATGCGTCTGCAGGGCCGCGATGCCGCCCGCGAGGTCGCCCTCGGCGAGGCGGTCCAGCGGGGCGTCGGCGGCGGGTGCCGCGGTCCGCGCGGCGTCCCGCGGGGCGGGGGACCCGCCGAGGACCAGCGCGCCCGCGGTGAGCGCCAGCGCGAGGCCGAGCACCAGCGCCGCGTACAGGACGGCGGCGCGCAGTCGGCCCGGGGCCGGTACGTCCATGGCTGCTGCCTTTCGGGATGATGGGGTGGAGCCCGGCCGGGGCGCTCGCGGTGCGTCCCGGCCGGGTGCCGTGCGGTGTGTCTGCGCCGGGCCGTCGGGTCCGGCGCGGCGGTGCGTCAGGCCCGGCCGTGCGCCCGGCGGCCGGCGGGGCTGCGGCGCATCCGCCACCACAGCAGCGCGGCGCCGATCAGCAGCACGCCCGCGCCGCCGGAGGCCGCGGAGGCGATGAGCACGGTGTTGTCGTCACCGCCGCCCGTGAGCAGGCCGCCCCCGTTGAGCTGGGTGACCCCGTTGGTCTGCGCCGAGTTGGTGGCCGGCTTGGCCAGCGGGCCGTCCGAGCCGGAGGCCGGCAGGGCCACGTACGGGAAGCTGGCGCCGAAGGCCTGGTCGTTGGCGTTGACGGCGTCGCCCAGGTCGTTCTTCGACCCGACCAGTTCGCCCTCCACCACCTGGAGCGCGATGTCCACGACGTCGTCACCGAGCCGGCGGCCGTTGGGGAAGCCGGCGTTGTCGCCGTCCAGGACGCCGAGCCGCTTGGGATTGGCGGTGGGCAGGACGGCCGTGTTGAGGCGCAGCATCTCCGACGGGCGGACGTGCGGCGGCTGGTTGAGCTTGGGCACACCCGTCAGGAACACCTGGACGAGGTCGTTGCGCGGCGTGGCCGGCGCCTTGATCTTGTAGATGCCCTCGATGAGCCCGGGCAGTTCGGGGTGGGTCACGTTCTTGAGGAACTGGGCGTCGTTCCAGGGCGAGGACGCGTTGAACCGGTCCTTGTCCTTGAGCGGGTTGACCACCTCGTTGACCAGCGGCATGCCGAGGCGCGAGACCTGTGCCCAGTCGCCGTTCGCCGTGCGCCGCTGCGTGGTGGACCAGATGCCGACGACCGGCTGCTTGGCCGACTGGCGGATCGCGGCCGTCGGGACCTGCAGGGCGATGGTGTTGACGTTGTAGCCCTTGAGGGTGTCGTCGCCGACCTCGGAGAGGTTGCCCCCGTAGAGCAGGTCGAAGACCCGCAGGTCGAGGAAGAACGGGTCGTCGGACTGGCCGGCGAAGGCCGTGGTGCCGCGGCCCAGGTCCTTGACGGCCTGCTGGCGCAGCACGTTGTAGTCCGGCATCGAGGCCTTGCCGACGTTCGACGGCGCGACGGGCACGTCGTTCGCGACCTTGTAGCGGCCGGTTACCTGCTGGTCGTGCAGCCGGAACAGGTCGATGTCGTAGGTCTGGAAGAAGTTCAGGTCCGGGTCGTCGAGGCTGGTGACCGGGCCGGTGTTGTAGAGGAACGTCTTCTTGTTGCGGAGGTGGTCCCGGAACGTCCACCGGTAGAGGTAGTCGCCCTGGGCGTCCCCGTCGCTGTCGATGTGGATGTCGTACTGGGCGTCGTCGGCGAACTTGTAGAAGTTCGGGCCGCCGGCCGGGTCCTCGAACGGTATCCAGTTCGCCACCAGCGTGGTGGTGTCCGGGCGGTCGGGGCTGACGAACGCGTAGACGTCCGTGGTGTCGTACTGCGGCTGCCCCGAGATCAGCGGTGCCTCCCGGTGGCTGGACGCCTGTGCCGTCCCCGGCTCCAGTCCGGTGACGCCCGCCGCGGCGAGTCCCCCCGCGGCCAGTGCGCCGGCGGCCAGCAGGGCGATCGTGCGCGATCGCCCGAACCGGGCCGTGAGCCTGTTCCTGCTGTGTGCGGTCATCGCGTCGGTCCTTCGCGAGTCTGGCCCCTCCCCCTTGGAAGAGGTCCTGCGTGGGTTGTTCGGGGCCGGTCGGACGGCGGATTGGCGGACCGGGGCGAATTTGTGTCACAGGGTTGTAACGTGATATAGGCCCGGCCGGACGGTGCGTGCACCGCGGAGGGAAGCGGGGCGACCCATGAGAGGTTCCGTGCACGAACTGGCCGCGGCGTACGCGCTGGACACCCTCGCGCCGCGGGAACTGCGCCGATTCGAGCGGCATCTGATGCGCTGCGACGCGTGCGCCGAGCGGGTGCGGGATCTGGCCGGGGACACCGTGCGGCTCGGCAACCCGGGTTCCGCCGCGCCGCCGCCCCCGATGGTCCCGCTGTTGGTGGACGGGGTGCCGGTGGACGGGGTGCGGGGGGATCAGGAAGCGCCGCAAGCCCTTGAACCCCTGGAACCCCTGGAACCCCTACGACCGGGCCGGTGGTGGGAGGCGTGGCGCCGGCCGTCCCCGGCGCGTCTGGCCGCGACGGGCGCCGGGGCGGCCCTCCTGGTCTGCGCGGTGCTGGGCGCCCTGCTGCTGCGGACCGCCACCCAACTGGACCGGGAACGGGGGAACGCGCGTGCGGTGAACGAGGTTCTGACGGCCGCCGACGCCCGCCCGGCCTTCGCGAGCGACGACCATGGACGGGGGGTGACCGCCGTGGTGTCACGGGACCTGCGCCGCGCCGTGGTGACGGTGCACGGGCTGCCGCGCCTGGAGGGACGGACCGTCTACCAGCTGTGGCTGGTGAGCGAGCGCCCTACGTCCTTCCGCTCCCTCGGCGTGCTGGGCGCCGATCCGGCGGCGGACGGCACGCCCGCGCCGATCGTGACCGACGGGCTGAACGAGCGGTCGTACGCGTTCACCGTGACGGTTGAGCCGACTGGCGGATCCGTGGTGCCGACCTCGGATCCCATGGTGCAACTTCCCCTGCTCGCGCTGGGGATCGGTTCGTGACCGTCAACCCCCTTGACGGGCAGGTGAATCCGGGAGCGCGGATGCATAGGTGACGCCGCAGGACGATAGGGTTACCCTGCCCGGTGCCGGGTGCCCTCGAACGGGTGGGGAGTGTCATGGATCAGATAGCAATGCGGAGCAGGCCGCGAGTGCCTGCCGTCACGTGCGGGAGCAGCGCGTCCAGCGCGCGTCTCGACCGCCATCTCTCGGTGCTGGCCGGCCCCGCCGTGCCGCAACGGGAGGCGGAGGAGGCCACGCTGTTGATGCGCGAGCTGACCTCGCGCGACCACGTGCGCGCGAACGCCAACCGCGGGGCGCGTGTGTCGCTGTTCGCGCCGCTGCGGCGGCTGCGCCGTTCGCTCTTCGGCAGCCGCGGCTGACCGGAGGCGTTCTCGGCGTTCCTTTCAGCGGACAGGCTCGGGCGCAGTACACCGTCCCGGCACCGCGCTGCGTCATGCGGCGCGTCGGTGTACTCCGTCCGAGCCTGTTGTCGTGTCGACTTGTGGTCACAGCAGGGCGAACTGCCCGTCCGGTCCCTCTTCGTGGTGATCCAGCACGGAGGCCGGGCGGCGCGCGGAATCGGGCACCGGCAGGACGCGGGCCGCGCGCAGCTCGGCGGCACTGATCCGCGGGCCGTCCGCGACCCGGGCGGCGAGCGCGCGACGGGACGGCCGCAGCTCCGCCAGCATCGCCAGCACGCTGATCAGCTCCAGCAGTTCGGTCGTCCTGGCCCGCGGCCAGGCGGCGGGCCGGACCGCGTCGAGTCCCTCCGCCGCCCCGGTGGGGAGCCGCCGCTCGAACCAGGTCTCCAGCACCCGCGTCCCCCCGGCGTGGAACTCCCAGGCCGCCTGCGGCACCGGTGCCACCCGCCCGCTCCCCAGGACCAGCGCCTGCTCCTCCGGGTCGTACGACGGGGCCTCCCGCGGCACGTCGGGCAGCGCCGCCCGGACGTAGGGGCGCCGGCCGCCGGGCAGCCGGGGATGCCCCGCGGGGCGGTCCTCCGCCGGATCGGCGAAGCGGGTGCCCCGGGTGTGCAGCCACAGCAGACGGCGGCCCAGTGCGACGCCCTCCGCCCACAGCGCCGGATCGGCGGTGAGCGGGACCTCGACGGGCGAGCCGGTGGCGAGCGCGGCGACCCAGGCGAGCACGTCCTGTGCGCCGACCGGGGTGTCCAGCCGACGGGCGAGCCGGTCCAGCAGACCCGGCGCGAGGTTCGGGTCCCGTCCGCCGGGGCGGCGGAACAACGGCCGGATCCGGCCGGGCCGGCCGGCGGGGGAGTGGCCGTCGGGGAGCAGCGCGGAGAAGGCCAGCGGCGGCCCCGGGACCTGCGGCAGGCGCGCGAGTTCCACCGCGTACAACTGCCGGTCCTCGTCGGCGACCCGCCACAACTCGGGGCGGGCGGCGTCGATCAGGCGCTGGTCGGGGATGAGCCACTGCAGGTCGTACGGGCCGTGGAGCACCCGCACCGGCTCCGCGCAGGCGCCCTCCTCGCGCTCCAGCCGGGTGGTGGACGCCGGGTGGCCCGGCAACTGGGCGACGGCGGTGCGCGGGGTGCGCGCCCGGGTCGGATGGAACAGCCGCTCGCGCTCGGCGCCCCCGGCCTTCACCAGCCGGTCCCAGCGCGAGGTGAGGGTCGCCGCCTCGGGGGCCATGACCCAGCTCCGCCCCAGGCGCAGGGGCGGGACGGACCACGGCATCAGGTCGGCCAGCGTCGGCGCTTCATCGCTCACATCGCTCACCGTGGGCATGCTACTGACGCCCCTCAGGGTGCCTCCACGGTCACGGTGAAGGAGAAGCGGTCGCCCCGGTAGCGGATGCGCACCACGTCGACCGCGCGGCCCGTGTCGTCGTAGGTCACCCCCGTGTAGTGCAGGATCGGGCTGAGCAGGGGCACCTGCAGCAGCCGGGCGGTGTCCGGGTCGGCCAGCCGCGCCTCGACGGTGTCGGTGATGCGGCTGATCCGAACCCCGAGGGCGTCCCGGAGCACCTTCGTCATCGGCCAGCGCGCCAGGTCCGCGAGGTCGATCCGGGCGGCCAGTTCCGGCAGGACGAAGTTCTCCGCCCAGTTGGTGGGCTCACCCGACTCGTCGCAGCGCAGCCGGCGGTAGGCGACGGCCTCCGGCAGCCCGGGGAAGTACTCGGCGTACTCCTGCGGCACGGGCGCCGGGCCGTGGCCGAGCACGCTGGTGCGGTCCCCGGACTGCTGGGCGACGATCGCGTCGACCGAGCCCAGCAGCCGCACCGGTGCCCCGCGCCGTGCGGCCGGTTCGATGAACGTGCCGCGCCGCCGGTGGCGGCTGATCAGCCCCTCCTCCTCCAGCTCCTTCAGCGCCTGCCGCATCGTGAGCACGCTGACGCCGTAGTGCCCTGCCAGCGCGTCCTCGGTCGGCAGCCGCAGCGGGGCGTCCGGACGACGGCCGAGTATCGAGGCGCGCAGGGACTGCGAGACCTGGTACCACAAGGGGAGTTTGCGGTTCAGGACCAGCGAGTCGGGGGCGAAGGTGCTGCTCGGGCTCGTCGTCATGGCCTGAAGTGTCGCTCAAGCCCCCGCCACACGCCGTCGTAGTCCCGCTGCAGGTGCTCCGCCCCCAGCGCTTCCGGGGTCGCCACCACCGGCCAGCGCGTCTCGAACATGAAGGCCAGCCCGTCGTCCACCTTCTGCGGGACCAGCTCGGCGGCGCTCGCCTTGTCGAAGGTGGACCGGTCCGGGCCGTGCGCCGACATCATGTTGTGCAGCGACGCCCCGCCGGGGACGAAGCCCTCCGCCTTGGCGTCGTACGCGCCCTCGACGAGCCCCATGAACTCGCTCATCACGTTCCGGTGGAAGTACGGCGGGCGGAAGGTGTCCTCGCCGACCAGCCAGCGCGGCGCGAAGACCACGAAGTCGGCGTTGGCCAGGCCCGGGGTGTCGGAGGGCGAGGTCAGCACGGTGTAGATCGACGGATCGGGGTGGTCGTAGCTGACCGAGCCGAGCACGTTGAAGCGCCGCAGGTCGTAGACGTAGGGCACCAGGTTGCCGTGCCAGCCGACGACGTCGAGCGGGGAGTGGCCGTACTCGGCGGCCCACAGGTTGCCGCCGAACTTGTTCACCACCTCCACCGGTTCCTCGCGGTCCTCGTACGCCGCGACCGGCGCCATGAAGTCCCGCGCGTTGGCCAGGCCGTTGGCGCCGATCGGGCCGAGGTCGGGCAGCCGGAAGGACTGGCCGTAGTTCTCGCAGACGTAGCCGCGCGCCTCCCCGTCCGGCAGCTCGACGCGGAAGCGCACCCCGCGCGGCACCAGCGCCACGTGGCCCGGCCCGGCGGCCAGGACGCCCAGTTCGGTACGGATCAGCAGCCGGCCGCGCTCCGGCACGATCAGCAGCTCGCCGTCGGAGGAGGAGAACACCCGGTCGGCCATGGAGCGGTTGGCCGCGTACCAGTGGATGCCGATGCCCTCGCGGCGCAGCACGTCACCGTTGCCGCCGACGGTGACCAGGCCGTCCACGAAGTCGGCCGGCTCCTGCGGCAGCGGCAGCGGGCTCCAGCGCAGCCGGTTGGGATCGGGCTCGGCCTGCGTGAAGGGCGCGCTGCGCAGCCGCCCGTTGGTGATGCGGCGGAACGGCGGATGGGCCGCCGAGGGGCGGATGCGGTACAGCCACGAGCGGCGGTTGTGATGCCGCGGCTCGGTGAAGGCGGTGCCGCTCAGCTGCTCCGCGTAGAGGCCGAGCGGGGCGCGCTGCGGTGAGTTGCGGCCGACCGGAACCGCTCCGGGGACCGCCTCGCTCATGTGCTCGTTGCCGAAGCCGGGGAGGTAGGCGAGGTCCCTGCCGGCCTGGATCTCTGTGCTGGCGATCTCTGTGCTGGTCACGATTCCTATGGTTGTCCATAGGAATCAACCCCGCAAGGGATCGGCCTGTCCCTGTGGAAAACCGGCATGATGGACCTCGTGCACAGCAGCGGCAACGGTCTCCGGCGCGTACCCGTCCAGCAGCGCAGCGCCGAACGCTTCGCCCGGATCCTCGACGCGGCCGCGGCGATCCTCGACGAGGGCGGCTACGAGGAGCTGAGCACGCGGGACGTGGCCGCCCGCGCGGGCGTGCCGATCGGCTCGGTCTACCGCTTCTTCTCCAACAAGCGCGCCATGGCGGACGCCCTCGCCCGCCGCAACCTCGACAAGTACCTCGCCGGGGTCACCGACCGCCTCGACGCCCTCGACGCCCTCGGCCCGGCCCCCGGCCACGCGGCCCCGGGTGGCACGGCCCCCGGCGGCCCCGGGGACTGGCGCCGCCTGATCGACGTCGTCGTCGACCAGTACGTCGCCATGCGGCGCACCGTGCCCGGCTTCGCCCTCGTCAGCTTCGCCGGCCCGGCTCCCGGCCCCGCCGTGAACGACCTGGCCAACCACCTGGTCGCCGACCGGCTGCGGGCCCTGCTCATCGCCCCGCTCGGCGCCGCCGGCGTGGCCGTGACCGACGACCGGCGACTGCGGACCGCCTTCGTGGTGGGCGTGGAGGCCGCCGACGCCCTGCTCAAGATGGCCTTCCGCGCCGAGCCGCAGGGCGACGCCTCGCTCATCGCCGAGACGAAGGTGCTGCTCCGCGCGTACCTCGCAGGCGTTCTGGAGCCGTAGCGCCGCGAGTGCTATCCCGACATGCATACCGGTCGGTATGGTGACCGCACACGAGGAAGCGTCCTTGCCCCGGGAGGCCCGATGGCCAGCAGTCGTACCGCCCTGCGTATCTGTCCGCTGTGCGAGGCCACGTGCGGACTGACCCTGACCATCGACGCGGACCGGGTCACCGGCGCCCGCGGCGACCGCGACGACGTCTTCAGCGCGGGCTTCATCTGCCCCAAGGGCGCCTCCTTCGGCGAGGTCGACGGCGACCCCGACCGGCTGACCCGCCCGCTCGTGCGCCGCGACGGCGTGCTCACCGAGGCCACCTGGGCCGAGGCGTACGCGGCCGTCGACGAGGGCTTCGCCCGCGTCCGCGCGACCCACGGCACCGCGGCGACCGGCGTCTACCTGGGCAACCCCAACGTGCACACCATCGCCGGCGGCCTCTACCCGCCGACGGTCATCCGTGCCCTCGGCACCCGCGCGCTGTTCTCCGCCAGCACCCTGGACCAGATGCCCAAGCAGGCCGCGTGCGGCCACCTCTACGGGGACGCGCTCGCCGTCCCCGTGCCCGACCTGGACCGCACCGACCACCTGGTCGTCATCGGCGGCAACCCCCTGGTGTCCAACGGCAGCCTCGCCACCGCCGCCGACTTCCCCGGCAAGCTCAAGGCGCTGCGCCGCCGCGGCGGCAGACTCACCGTCATCGACCCCAAGCGCACCCGCACCGCCGAACGCGCCGACCTCCACATCGCCCCGCGCCCCGGCACCGACGCCGCGCTGCTCTTCGCCGTCGTCCACGTGCTGTTCGAGGAGGGGCTCACCGGCCTCGGCCACCTCGAAGGCCACGTCACCGGCGTCGACGAGGTCCGCGCACTGGCCCGCGACTTCACCCCCGAGGCGGTCGCCCCGTACTGCGACGTCCCCGCCGAGCTCATCCGCTCCCTCGCCCGCGACCTGGCCGCCGCCCCCAGCGCCGCCGTCTACGGACGCCTGGGCAGCACCGCCGTACGCTTCGGCACCCTCGCCAGCTGGCTGATCGACGTCCTCAACATCCTGACCGGCAACCTCGACCGCCCCGGCGGTGCGATGTTCCCGTTGCCGGCCACGGCACGCGCCCCGCGCCCGGCCGGCCCCGGCCGGGGATTCACCACCGGCCGCTGGCGCAGCCGGGTCTCCGGCCACCCGGAGGTCGCCTCCGAACTGCCCGCCGCCGCACTCGCCGAGGAGATCGACACCCCCGGCGACGGGCAACTGCGCGCCCTGGTCACCATCGCGGGCAACCCCGTGCTGTCCGCCCCCGACGGGGCCCGCCTCGACCGGGCCCTGGCGGGGCTGGACTTCATGGTCAGCGTCGACCCGTACCTCAACGAGACCACCCGCCACGCGGACGCCGTCCTGCCGCCGCCCCCGCCGTCGCGCAGCGCCCACTACGACTTCGCGTTCGGCAACTTCTCCGTGCGCAACAACGCCCGCTACAGCCCGCCCGCGATCCCCCTGGAGGACGGCAGGCCCGGGGAGCCGGAGATCCTGGCCCGGCTCGCCCTCCTCCTCGGCGGCTTCGGCCCGGAGGCCGACCCCGCGCTCGTCGACGAGCAGGCCGTCACCCGCCGCCTGGCCAAGGAGACCGCCGACCCGCACTCCGCGGTCCACGGCCGCGACCCCGCCGAACTGGCCGCCGTGCTCACCGGAGGCACCGGCTACGAGCGGCGGCTCGACATGATGCTGCGGCTCGGCCCGTACGGCGACGGCTTCGGCGCCGACCCCGACGGCCTCACCCTGCGCAGCCTCCTCGACCGGCCGCACGGCATCGACCTCGGCCCGCTGCGCCCCCGCGTCCCCGAGGTGCTGCGCACCGTCTCCGGCACGATCGAACTGGCGCCCGCGCCGCTCACCGCCGACGTGCCCCGGCTGCTGGCGGCGGTCACCGGCAGGTCCGGGGACGGGCTGGTCCTCATCGGCCGCCGCCACCTGCGCTCCAACAACAGCTGGATGCACAACGTGCCCGCGCTCACCGGCGGGAGCAACCGCTGCACCCTCCAGGTGCACCCCGAGGACGCCACCCGCCTCGGCCTCACCGACGCGGCGCCCGCCCGCATCAAGGGCGACGGCGGCGAGATCGAGGCCCCGGTCGAGATCACGGACGCGGTGCGGCCCGGCGTGGTGAGCCTGCCGCACGGCTGGGGCCACGACCGCGCGGGCACCCGGCTGACGGTCGCGTCCCGTGAACCGGGCGCCAACCTCAACCAGTTGCTCGACGGCACCCTGCTCGACCCGCTGTCGGGCACGGCCGTCCTCAACGGATTCCCCGTCCACGTCGCCCCGGCGTGACCCACCGCACGGGGTGCCGCCCTGGAAACGGAAAACTATCGGCGCTAGTTTGGGCGGGTCACGGCAGGTCCGCCCGGGAGGACAAGGGATGAAGCCGCACGACGGGATGTACATCGACGGCGAATGGCGGCCCGCCGCCGGCACGGAGACGATCGACGTCGTCAACCCCGCCGACGAGCAGGTGTTCGCCACCGTGCCCGCGGGCACCGCCGCCGACGTCGACGCGGCGGTCAGCGCCGCCCGGGCCGCGTTCCCCGGCTGGGCCGCCACGCCGCCCGCCGAACGGGCCGCCCGGATCGCCGCGCTGCGCGACACCCTCGCAGCGCGCCGCGACGAGATCGCCGAGACCGTCACCGCCGAACTGGGCGCGCCGCTGCCGTTCAGCCAGGCGGTCCACGCGGGGCTCCCGGTCGCGGTCGCCGGCTCGTACGCCGAACTCGCCGCCGGCCACGCCTTCGAGGAGCGGATCGGCAACTCCACCGTCCTCCACGAGCCCGTCGGAGTGGTCGGCGCGATCACCCCCTGGAACTACCCGCTCCACCAGATCGTCGCCAAGGTCGCCCCCGCGCTCGCCGCCGGCTGCACGGTCGTCCTCAAGCCCGCCGAGGACACCCCGCTGGTCGCCCAGCTCTTCGCCGAGGCCGTCCACGAAGCGGGCGTGCCCGCGGGCGTGTTCAACCTCGTCACGGGTCTCGGCCCGGTCGCCGGACAGGCCCTGGCCGCCCACGAAGGCGTCGACCTGGTCTCCTTCACCGGATCCACCGCCGTCGGCCGGCAGATCGCCGCGACCGCGGGCGCCGCCGTCAAGCGCGTCGCCCTGGAACTCGGCGGCAAGTCCGCCAACGTCATCCTCCCGGGCGCGGACCTCGCCAAGGCCGTCAACGTCGGCGTCGCCAACGTCATGTCCAACAGCGGCCAGACGTGCAGCGCCTGGACCCGGATGCTCGTCCACCGGGACCGGTACGAGGAGGCGGTGGCCCTCGCCGTGACGGCCGCCGCCAAGTACGTGCCCGGCGAGCGCATCGGCCCCGTCGTCAACGCCAAGCAGCACGAGCGCGTCCGCGGCTACATCGCCAAGGGCGTCGAGGAGGGCGCCCGCCTCGTGGCCGGCGGCACCGAGGCCCCCCGGGAGCGCGGCTACTGGGTCAGCCCCACCGTCTTCGCCGACGTCACCCCGGAGATGACGATCGCCCAGGAGGAGATCTTCGGCCCCGTCCTGTCGATCCTGGCGTACGAGGACGAGGAGGACGCGCTGCGCATCGCCAACGGCACCGTCTACGGCCTCGCCGGGGCGGTCTGGGCGGCCGACGAGGCGGCGGCCGTCGCCTTCGCCCGGCGCATGGACACCGGCCAGGTCGACATCAACGGCGGCCGCTTCAACCCGCTGGCCCCGTTCGGCGGGTACAAGCAGTCCGGTGTCGGGCGCGAGCTCGGCCCGCACGGCCTCACCGAATACCTCCAGACCAAGTCCCTCCAGTTCTGAGCGCAGGAGAAAACACCGTGGTCCGCGCCGCCGTACTGCCCGCCGTCAACGCGCCCCTGACCCTCGCCGAGATCGACCTGCCCGAACCCGGGCCGGGCCAGGTACGGGTCAGGCTCGCCGCGGCCGGGGTGTGCCACTCCGACCTGTCCCTGTCCAACGGGACGCTGCGGCAGCCCGTGCCCGCCGTCCTCGGGCACGAGGGCGCCGGCACGGTCGTCTCCGTGGGCGAGGGCGTCACGGGCGTGACGCCGGGCGACCCCGTCATCCTCAACTGGGCGCCCTCCTGCGGCGCCTGCCACTACTGCGGGCTCGGCGAGCCCTGGCTGTGCGCCGCCGCGGGCGCGGCGGCGGGCGTGCCCTACGCCAAGCTCGTGGGTGGCGGGGACGAGCTCTACCCGGGGCTCGGGACGGCCGCGTTCGCCGAGGAGACCGTGGTCCCGGCGGCCGCGGTGCTGCCCCTCCCGGACGGGGTGCCGCTCACCGAGGCCGCGCTCCTCGGGTGCGCCGTGCTCACCGGCTACGGGGCGGTCCACCACAGCGCCGGGGTGCGCCCCGGGGAGTCCGTCGCGGTCTTCGGTGTCGGGGGCGTCGGCCTCGCCGTCCTCCAGGCCGCCCGCATCGCGGGGGCGGGCGCCGTCGTGGCCGTCGACGTCTCCCCGGAGAAGGAGGCCCTGGCGCGGGCCGCGGGCGCCACGGAGTTCCTCCTCGCGGGGGAGGACGTCGCGAAGCGCATCCGCGCGCTGACCGACGGGCACGGGGCGGACGTCGCCATCGAGTGCGTGGGGCGCGGCGAGACGATCCGCTCCGCGTGGTCCTCGACGCGGCGCGGCGGGCGCACGACGGTGGTGGGCATCGGCGGGAAGGGGGACCTGGTCTCCTTCTCCGCGCTGGAGCTCTTCCACTTCGGGCGCACGCTCTCCGGGTGCGTGTACGGGAACAGCGACCCGGCGCGGGACCTGCCGGTGCTGGCGGAGCACGTGCGGGCGGGGCGGCTCGACCTGTCGGCGATGGTCACGGAGCGGATCGGGCTGGAGGGGATTCCGGGGGCGTTCTCGGCGATGCTTTCGGGGAGGGGCGGGCGGGCGCTGGTCGTCTTCTGACCGGTTCGTCGCCGTCCGTGGGTCGTTTGCGCCTGCGGCGGGCGTCCACCCGTCCGCCCGCCCTCCCCCAGCCTTCGGCCGGGGGGACCCCCATCCGGCGCGGTCAGTGACCGCCTCGCGCGGTCGTTGTGGGGTTGGTGCCGCGCCGGGGCACGCCCCCAGCCTTCGGCCGGGGGGGACCCCCATGTGGGCACCCCGCCACACCCCCTCCAGCCGTATGGGCGACTAACGGCCGGACGGGGTGAGAAGGCGGTCCGGGGTTGCCGCAAGTGCCCTACTGACCCCCCACCGGCCGTCAGTCGCCCCAACTCGTGGGAGGGGGTGTGGCGGGGTGCGCCCATGGGGGTCCCCCCGGCCGAAGGCTGGGGGAGACGAGCGGCGGACCCGGGCACCGAACGATGTCGGGCCAAACCGCGAGCGCTGAGGACGTGCGCCGGCGCGGCCCCGACCCCAGACGAACAGAGCGCCGGCCCGCACTGACCGCGCCGGGCAATCGGGAGGACGGGCGGGGGAGAAACCGCAACCGCAACCACAACTGCGCCGCACCCGCACATGGACGCCCCAACCGTGTCAAGCCACGAAATGAAGGGGCGTGACCGGGAGCGGGCACGCACCGCCTACTGGAGGGAGTCCAGATACGCGGGCCGCACAGGCGGCCCCCGCCCGAGGGGAACTCCCATGCCGCACAAGATCTTGACCCGCCGCTTCTTCGCGCTCGCCGCCGCCTCCGCCTTCGTGACGGGAGGCGCGCTGCTGCCCACGACCGCGTTCGCCGATGATTCCGGGTCGTACTCGACGCTCCTCCACACCGACGACATGAGCCAGGACGGTTCCGGCGGCTCGATCGGGTCCGACGGCTGGGACGGGGGTAACTGGGACCCGGGCCGCGGTGACCACGACGGGGACGGCTACGGCGGCGGCGTGGACACCGGCGACGACTGGCGCACGCATCCCGTCTGCTTCGCCGCCCCCTGCGAGCTGTGAGGCCTACTGGGCCTCGGGGGCCGGTGCCCGGTCGAGCGCAGCGAACTGCACCGCGAGGCCGTCGACGAGGGCGCGCAGGCCCGTCTCGAAGGCGCCCTCGTCCACCTGCGCCTGCCGCTGCGCGAGCAGGTGGGCCTGCCCGAGGTGCGGGTAGTCCGCCGGGTCGTACGCCGACGGGTCGTCGACGAACCCGCGCGCGAAGGACCCCAGCGCCGAGCCCGCCACGAAGTACCGCATGAGCGCGCCCACGCGGGTGGCGTGGGCCGGGGGCCAGCCGGCGGCGGTCATGCCGCCGAAGACCGCGTCGGCCATGCGCAGGCCCGCCGGACGGCGGCCCGGGCCCTGCGCGAGGAACGGGACGATCTGCGGGTGGGCGGCGAGCGCGGCGCGGTAGGAGCGGGCCCAGGCGACCAGGGCGTCGCGCCAGTCGCGGCCGTCGTCGAACATGGAGAGGTCGACCTCGCCGACGACCGCGTCGGCGACCGCGTCCAGGATCCCGTCCTTGGTCGTGAAGTGGTTGTAGAGGCTCGGCCCGCTGACGCCGAGCTCCGCCGCGAGACGGCGCGTGGAGACGGCCTGCAGTCCCTCCCCGTCCACGAGCGCGAGTGCCGTGGCGACGATGCGTTCTCGGCTGAGCAGGGGCTTGCGGGGGCGGGCCATGCGGCACATAGTAGAGGCTGCCGCCAGGAAACTAGCAGTGATAATTTAAAGCCGAACCGAGGTGCGCCGTGAATCTTGAGCTGTCCGAGGAGCAGGCCGCGGTCCGCGCGCTGGCCGCCGAGTTCGCCGAGCGCGAGATCGTGCCGCACGCGGCCGCGTGGGACCGGGCGGAGGGCGTGGACCGGGGCATCGTCAAGAAGCTGGGTGCCGTGGGCTTCCTCGGGCTGACCATCCCGGAGGAGTACGGCGGCTCGGGCGGCGACCACCTGGCGTACTGCCTGGTCACCGAGGAGCTGGGGCGCGGTGACTCGTCCGTGCGCGGGATCGTCTCCGTCTCGCTCGGGCTGGTGGCGAAGTCCGTCGCCCACTGGGGCACGGAGGAGCAGAAGCGGGCCTGGCTGCCCCGGCTGGCCTCCGGCGAGGCGGTGGGCTGCTTCGGGCTGACCGAGCCCGGCACCGGGTCGGACGCGGGCAGCCTGACCACGCGGGCCCGGCGCGAGGGCGGCGACTACGTGATCAACGGCGCCAAGATGTTCATCACGAACGGCACCTGGGCGGACGTGGTCCTGCTCTTCGCCCGCACCAACGACCTCCCCGGCCACAAGGGCGTCAGCGCCTTCCTCGTGCCCACCGGCACCCCCGGCCTCACCCGGCACGAGGTGCACGGGAAGCTGGGGCTGCGCGGCCAGGCCACGGCGGAGCTGGTGCTGGAGGACGTGCGCGTGCCGGCCTCGGCGATGCTCGGGCCCGAGGGGAAGGGCTTCTCGGTGGCGATGTCCGCCCTGGCCAAGGGCCGCATGTCGGTCGCCGCCGGGTGCGTGGGCATCGCGCAGGCGGCGCTGGACGCGGCCGTGGGCTACGCCAAGGACCGCGTGCAGTTCGGCAAGCCGATCGCCGCGCACCAGCTGGTGCAGGAACTGCTCGCGGACATCGCCCTGGACGTGGACGCGGCCCGGCTGCTGACCTGGCGGGTCGCCGACCTCATCGACCGGGGCCGGCCCTTCGCGGCGGAGTCGTCCAAGGCGAAGCTCTTCGCGAGCGAGGCGGCGGTGCGCTGTGCCAACAACGCGCTGCAGGTGTTCGGCGGCTACGGCTACATCGACGAGTACCCCGTGGGCAAGCTGCTGCGGGACGCCCGCGTGATGACCCTCTACGAGGGCACGAGCCAGATCCAGAAACTGCTGATCGGCCGGGAGCTGACGGGGATCGCGGCCTTCTGACGGGGTCGGCCGGCGCCGACCGACCGCTCGGTATCTAAGCGCTTGCTCAGCGTCCATGTAGGGTGTCCGCCATGGACGTGGAGGCGGAGCAGTCGGAGCGGACCGAGGCGTGGACCGGCATCACCCCTGATGCCGCCAGGCGGCTGGTGATCGCCGCGGTCGAGGCGTTCGCGGAGCGCGGCTACCACGCGACGACCACGCGCGACATCGCGGGCCGGGCCGGCATGAGCCCCGCGGCGCTCTACATCCACTACAAGACCAAGGAAGAGCTGCTCTACCAGATCAGCGTGGTCGGGCACCGGCTCTCCCTCGGGCTGCTCCAGGACGCCGCGGACGGCGCGGGCGGCCCCGCCGAACGGCTGGCCACGGCCGTGCGCTCCTTCGTCCGCTGGCACGCGGAGCACCACACCACCGGCCGCGTCGTGCAGTACGAGCTCGGCGCGCTCGGCCCCGAGCACTACACCGAGGTGGTGGAGCTGCGCCGGGAGAGCGAGGCCGCGGTCCGCTCGGTCATCCACGACGGCGTGCAGGCCGGGGACTTCGACGTGCCGGACGTCTCCGGGACCACCGTCGCGCTGCTGTCGCTCTGCATCGACGTGGCCCGCTGGTTCAACCCCGGCGGGCGCAGGACGCCGGACGAGATCGGCGCGCTGTACGCCGATCTCGCCCTGCGCATGGTCGGGTACGCGCCCCGTCAGAGGTAGAAGCGGACGACCGTCTCGGCCACGCACACCGGCTTGTCGCCGCCCTCCCGCTCCACGGTGATCGCCACGACGAGCTGGGCGCCGCCGGGGACCTCGCTCACCTCGGCGATCCGGCCGCCGGCCCGCAGCCGTGAGCCGACCGGCACGGGGGAGGGGAAACGGACCTTGTTCACGCCGTAGTTGACGCCCATCTTCACGCCCTCGACCCGCAGCAGCTCCGGGGTGAGGGACGGGATCAGCGACAGCGTCAGGTAGCCGTGCGCGATGGTGGTGCCGAAGGGGCCCTCGGCCGCCTTCTGCGGATCCACGTGGATCCACTGGTGGTCCCCGGTGGCGTCCGCGAACAGGTCGATCCGCTTCTGGTCGACCTCCAGCCAGCCGGTCGTCCCGAGGTCCTCCCCGATGGCGTCCTTCAGTTCGCCGACCGAGGTGAAGATCCTGGGCTGTCCCATGTCATGCCTCCCGTACTGTCCAAGCGCTTGCTCAGCATGGTCTCCGCGGAGGATCCGTGTCAACGCCCCGCACCCGGCGCGTATCAAGGGCCGTTCATCCGGTTTGTGACTATCTTTCATCTCCGTATGCCCCTGTTCGCGCCGGTGGAGGAGACGGAAGTGGCCGAGGCCCCCACGGAGACCAGCCCGTCCGACTGGCACCCGGTGGAGGTCCGAAGCGGCGGCGGCACCCCTTCCCCGGCGGCCGTCCGCACCGTCCTGCTGCGCCCCGCGACCTGGCCCCAGAGCTGGCTCGCCCTCGCCGTCTACTGGCTCGCCAGCCGGGTGGTCATGCTGGCCCTGCTGCGCAGCGGGCAGGGCGACATCGCCCGCGAGGTGCACTTCCTCTACCGCCACTGGAGCGAGGGCTTCGCGCACGGGACCTTCCCCGTGGGCGACGTGACCTGGCAGTACCCGCCCGGGGCCGCGCTGGTGATGCTCGCCCCGGCGCTGCTGCCCGGGCTCAGCTACCTGCAGGGCTTCGTCCTGCTGTCGCTCGCCGCCGACGCCGTCGTCCTGGTCCTCCTGCTGCGGGCCGGGACCGGCCGGCCCGGACGCAGCACGGCCGGTGCGTGGCTGTGGGCGCTCGCCCTGCCGCTGCTGATGCAGCTGCCCTACGCCCGGTACGACCTGATGGTCACCGTCGTCGCGGTCGGCGCGCTGCTCGCGCTGCCCGCGCGGCCGCGGCTCGGCGGCGCGCTCGCCGGACTCGCCGCCCTGATCAAGCTCTGGCCCGTGCTGACCGTGCTCGGCACCCCGCGCGGCCGGACCACCCGGCAGACCTGGACCGCGCTCGCCCTGTCCGCGGGCGGGCTGCTGCTGGTGCTGTGCACCGCGTTCCGCGGCGCCCTCGGCTTCCTGTCCGCACAGCACCACCGCGGGGTCGAGATCGAGTCCCTCGGCGGCACCTTCCTGCACGTCGCCGAGATGTTCGGCTGGCCGGGGCGCGTGGTCGCGCACTACGGGTCGCTGGAGTTCACCGGCCCGTACGTCGCCGAGATCACCACCGCCTCCCTGCTGCTCACCGGGGTCGCCCTGGTGTGGCTGCTGATGTGGCGCGTGAGGGCGGCCCGTTGGACCCCGGCCACTCCGTACGACGCGGCGCTCACCGCCGTGCTCCTGTTCACCGTCACCAGCCGGGTCATCAGCCCCCAGTACCTGGTCTGGCTGATCGGCCTCGGCGCGGTCTGCCTCACCGTGCGGCAGACCACCCAACGGCCGGTCGCCGCGCTGGTGCTGCTCGCCACCGCCGTCACCACGATCGACTACCCGCTGTTCTTCACGGACGTCACCGCCGCCACCTGGCAGGGCGCCGCCATCGTCGCGGTCCGCAACGCGCTGCTGGTCGCCGCCGCGCTCGTCTCCTGCGTACGGCTGTGGCGCACGAGTGTTCCGCACCGCAAGCGGCTCGCCGAGCTCCCGTAGAGTCGGCACGTGGCGAGGATCCCGGGCGAGCACCGCGAACTGACCGTCGGCCAGCTGAGCGGGCGCAGCGGGGCCGCCGTCTCCGCGCTGCACTACTACGAGGCCCAGGGCCTGATCCGCAGCCGCCGCACAGCCGGCAACCAGCGCCGCTATACCCGCGACACCCTGCGCCGCGTCGCCTTCATCCGGGCCTCGCAGCGGGTCGGCATGCCACTCGCCGCGATCCGCGAGGCGCTGGACGGCCTGCCCGAGGGCCGCACCCCGGACCGGGCCGACTGGGCCCGGCTCTCTGCGGGCTGGCGAGCCGAACTCGACGCCCGCATCGACCGGCTCACCGCCCTCCGGGACAGCCTCGACGACTGCATCGGCTGCGGCTGCCTCTCCCTGGACCGCTGCGCCCTGTCCAACCCCGGCGACACGCTCGGCGACCAGGGACCGGGCGCGCGGCGGCTGCTCGGTACGGAGCCGCCGCCGCGCCCCGCGCCCGCTACCAGATCGCGGGCCTGCGGCCGGCCCACGGACGGGCCGCCTCCAGCTGCGCCGACAGCGAGATGAGCGTCGCCTCGTCCCCGTAACGGCCGCCGAACATCACACCGATCGGCAGCCCCTCCTCCGTCCAGTGCAGCGGCACGTTCACGGCCGGCTGACCGGTCGCGTTGAAGATCGGGGTGAACGGCGTGTAGGCGGCCAGCCCCGCGAACTCCGCCGCCGGGTCGTCGTCGTCCCGCAGGCCCGCGCTCCCGACGAACGCCGGGGGCTGTGCCAGCGTCGGGGTCAGCACCAGGTCGTACGAGGACAGCAGCGCGTCCGCGATCAGCTGCCCCAGCGCCCGGAACGCGTACAGCGACGCCGCGAAGTCCGGGCCGCTCACCTTGCCGCCCTCGGCACGCAGGTGCCGCGTGAGCGGCATCAGCAGCTCCTCCTGCTCCGGCGCCACCGGGTAGACGGTGGCCATCACGCCCCACACCCGGGTGAAGGCGTGCAGGATCGCGTCGTCGACGGGCAGTTCGATCTCGTCCACCTGGTGGCCGAGCCCGCGCAGCAGTTCCGCGGTCCCCTCGTACGCGGCGCGGCAGTCCGGGTGCAGTTCGACCCCGGGCACGGGGGGCTGCGGCAGCCCCACCACGCGCAGCGTTCCCGGCTCACGGGTGACGTACGAGGAGAAGGACTCACCGGGCGGCAACGACGGCGCGCTGTACGGGTCGCCCGGCATCGGGCCCGCCAGGACGTCGAGCAGGGCCGCCGCGTCCGCGACCGTACGGGCTATCGGGCCGCTGCCGCTCAGACCGCTGACGTCGTGCTGCACCGGGCCCGCGCTCACCCTTCCGCGGCTGGGCTTGATGCCGAACAGGCCGCAGACGGAGGAGGGTATGCGGATCGAGCCGCCGCCGTCGCTGCCCTGCGCGACCGGCGCCAGCCCCGCGGCGACCGCGGCCGCCGCGCCGCCGCTGGAGCCGCCGGCGGACCGCTCCAGGTCCCACGGGGTGCGGGCGGGCGGGGCGAGCTTGTTCTCGGTGTAGCAGGGCAGCCCGAACTCCGGGGTGTTGGTCTTGCCCAGCAGGACCGTCCCGGCCGCGCGCAGCTTGGCGGCGACGTGGTCGTCGACGTCCGGCACGTGGTCGGCGTACGCCTGCGAGCCGAGCGTGCAGCGCACGCCGGCCACGAAGTTGAGGTCCTTGACCGGAACGGGGACGCCGTGCAGCGGCGACAGCTGCCCTTGGCGGTCCTCGCGGCGGGCCGCGAGCGCCTCCGACTCGGCGTCGGCGGCCTGCTTGCGGGCGATCTCCGGGGTCACGGTGATGAACGCCCCGAGGGTGTCGTTGTGCCGGTCGACGCGGTCCAGATAGTGCTCGGCGAGTTCCGTCGGGGAGACCTCCCCGGCCTTGATCGCCTTCCCCTGCTCCAGCGCCGTCAGATCGTGCAGCTCCGCCATGTGCCGGTCCCGTCCCGTCGCGCGAGGGTGTGCGTTGCCTGGGGTGGCATCGTCGCACCACGGCCGCGGGGGTGTCAGTAGCGCGGCGCGCGGTGCGCTTTGCGCTCCCGGGTGCGCTCTGTGGGGCCCGGTTGTCGTGTGCGGGTTGTCTCCGCCTGCGGCGGGCGGTTTCCCCGCCGCCCTCCCTCCCCCAGCCTTCGGCCGGGGCTGCCCCCAACTCCCCCGCCCCCTCCGTATCGCCGGGCGGCCAACGGCCGGTGGGGGGTCAGTGAGGGGTCCGGGGTTGCCGCAGGTGCCTACTGAACCCCCACCGGCCGTCATGCGCCCCAACCGGCATGAGGGGGTGTGGCGGGGTGCGCCCATGGGGGTTCCCCCGGCCGAAGGCTGGGGGAGACGAGCGGCGGACCCGGTGCCCAATACTGCAGGGGTAAACCGCGAGCGCTGAGGACGTGCGCCGGCGCGGCCCCGACCCAGGCACACGGTGGGCAGGCCCGCACTGACCGCGCAGGGCAATCGGGAGGGCGGGCGGGTGGATGCCCGCCGCAGGCGCAGCCGCCCGCAACCACAACGGCGCCGCACACGACAACCAGGCCCCACAGAACGCACCTCGGGTCGCAAGCCGGGCACCGCGCGCAGGCTCACCCCGTGGGGGCGAGCGCACCGCGCGCCTCCGCGAGCGCGGCCTCGCAGAGGACCGGGAGCGGGACCACGATCCCGCATCGCCCGCACACGGGCCCCGCCCCTGGGTAGTGGTTGAGCCCGTTCCGCCACCGCAGGTGCGACTCGCCGCAGACCGGGCACCCCGTACCGGGCCCCGCGTCGATCGCCGCGATGATGCGCCGCAGTACGTCGGCCAGCCGGTCGTCGGGGTGGACGCGGGGGTCCTCGCACCAGGCGACCCCGTTGCCGCCCCAGGTGCGCCGGTGCCAGTCGTCGAGCGCGCCGGGCTGCCGGATGCCGTAGAACTTCTCCTCCTTGCGGCGGGCCGCGAACTCCCCCTCGTAGGTGAGCCAGACCGCTCGCGCCTCCTCCAGTTCCGCGAGGGCCGTGACGAGCCGGACCGGGTCCGGCTCGCGGTCGTCGGGCGCGATCCCCGCGCCGGCGCACAGGTGGTCCCAGGTCGCGCGGTGCCCGTACGGCGCGAAGCGCTCGAGGCACCTGCGCAGGTAGGTGCGGCGCTGGGTGGGGGAGCGCCGGGGATCGCGCACCTGTCTGGCGAGGCTCCGGAATCCGGCCATGGTGTGTGCCACCTCCGTCGTCGGTGTCGCATCGCTGTCGAATGGACGTAACGGACGGCGTTCCGGATCCATCCCCGGGGCGGCGAGTTCCAGCCGGGATGGCGTAGCTCAAACGTGACGCATGTTCATCTTACCGGGGGGTCATATTTCGAAGTAACCTGCGTCACACCGCGCTTCGTGAGGAGTGGTCATGCGAGCCAGATTTGGCAGGTTCAGGACAAAAATCAGAACGACCGCCGCAGCGGCGGTCCTCGCCCTGGGTGCGAGCCTCGTCGCCCCGTTGCCCATGGCGGCGCACGCCGCCCCCGTCACCGACTACTGCCAGGGGCGGTGCTCGGACATCCTGCCGCCGGGTGAGAACGGCAACGCCACCCTCGCCCAGATCCTGCTCAACCAGATCTTCGGCACCCAGCCGGAGCACGCGGAGGACCAGCTCGGGCCGTACGCGAACCTGGCCGGCGGGTACCAGAACCTCACCGACGCCACGATCAACAACTTCTTCAACGACGCCTCCTTCGGCGTCCCGTCCGAGCAGGTCGCCTCGACGACCTCGCCCCGCAGCGACGTGACGATCACCCGGGACAAGAAGACCGGGGTGCCGCACATCTCCGGCACGACCCGGTACGGGACGGAGTTCGGGGCCGGGTACGCCGCGGCGCAGGACCGGCTCTGGCTGATGGACCTGTTCCGGCACGTGGGACGCGGCCAGCTGACCTCCTTCGCCGGCGGCGCCCCCGCGAACCAGGGGCTGGAGCAGGAGTTCTGGCGCGCCGCGCCGTACACCGAGGAGGACCTGCAGGCCCAGGTCGACTGGATCGCCACGCAGAACGGGGAGCGCGGCCGGCAGGCGCTGGCCGACGTCAACGCCTACGTCGACGGGATCAACGCCTACATCGCGGCCTCCGACAGCGGCCGCTACTTCCCCGGTGAGTACGTGCTGACCGGCCACAAGGACGCCATCACCAACGCCGGCACCATCGAGAGGTTCAAGTCCACCGACCTGATCGCCCTGGCGTCCGTGATCGGTGCGCTGTTCGGCACCGGAGGCGGTGGCGAGGTGACCAACGCCCTGTCCCTGCTGGCCGCCCAGCAGAAGTACGGGGTCACCGAGGGCACCAGGGTCTGGGAGTCCTTCCGCGAGCGCAACGACCCCGAGGCGGCCCTGACCGTGCACGACGGCCGGAGCTTCCCGTACGCCGTCCGGCCGGAGAACCCGCAGGGGAGGGCGCTGCCCGACGCCGGGAGCGTGACGGTCGAGCCGCTGGTCTACGACCGCACCGGCAGCGCGGGCACCGCGAAGGCGTCCGCGGCCTCGAAGAGCGCCACCACCACGGCCCTGTCCGCCAGCACCCGAGGCATGTCCAACGCGCTGCTGGTCAGCGGCGCGCACACCGCGAGCGGCCACCCGATCGCCGTCTTCGGCCCGCAGACCGGCTACTTCGCGCCACAGCTGCTGATGCTCCAGGAGATCCAGGGCCCCGGCATCAGCGCCCGCGGCGCCTCCTTCGCGGGGCTGAGCATGTACGTGGACCTGGGCCGTGGCCAGGACTACGCGTGGAGCGCGACCACCTCGGCCCAGGACATCACCGACACCTACACGGTGGAGCTCTGCCAGGACGACGTCCACTACCTCCACCGCGGCACCTGCACGGCCATGGAGAAGCTGGAGCGCAGCAACTCCTGGAAGCCGACGACCGCCGACGGCACCGCGGCCGGTTCCTACCGGATGCAGATCTACCGCACCGAGTACGGCCCGGTGACGCACCGTGCCACGATCGGCGGCAAGAAGGTCGCCTACGTGTCGCTGCGCAGCTCCTACATGCACGAGGCCGACTCGGTCGTCGGCTTCCAGATGCTCAACGACCCGGCCGCCGTCACCGACGCGGCCTCCTTCCAGCAGGCCGTCCAGCACATCAACTACACCTTCAACTGGTTCTACGCCGACTCCCGGCAGGCGGCCTACTTCAACAGCGGCGCCAATCCGGTGCGGGCCGCGGACGTCGACCCGACCTTCCCGGTCCTGGCCGAGCCCGCCTACGAGTGGCGCGGTTTCGACCCCGCCCACAACACCGCCGACTACACGCCCGCCTCGGAGCACCCGCAGTCCGTCGGCCAGGACTACTACGTCTCCTGGAACAACCGGCAGGCCAAGGACTACGACGCGGCCGGGTTCGGCAACGGCTCGGTGCACCGCGGCAACCTCCTGGACGACCGGGTGAAGAAGCTGGTCGCGGCAGGCGGGGTCACGCGGGCCCAGCTGACCAGGGCGATGGCCGACGCGGCCCTGACCGACCTGCGCGGCGAGGACGTGCTGCCCGACCTGCTCAAGGTGCTGCGCAGCGGCACGGTCTCCGACCCCGCGGTGTCCGCGGCCGTCACCAAGCTCTCCGACTGGGCGACCGCCGGCGCCAAGCGCCGGGAGACCTCGCCGGGTTCGCACGCCTACGCCAACGCCGACGCGGTGCGGATCATGGACGCGTGGTGGCCGCTGCTGGTCCAGGCCGAGTTCGAACCGGGCCTGGGGAGCGAGCTGTACGCGGCGCTGACCGCCAACCTCACCGTCGACGAGGCGCCCTCGGCCGGGCACGGCCCGACCGGGTCGCACGCCGGCAGCTCCTTCCAGTACGGCTGGTGGTCCTATGTCGACAAGGACATACGGACGGTGCTCGGCGAACCCGTGCAGGGCGGCCTGGCGCGCCCGTACTGCGGCGGCGGCGACCTCGCGGCCTGCCGGGACGTGCTGAGCGGCACCCTCAAGCAGGCCGCCGCCAGGACCGCTGCCCAGGTGTACCCGGGTGACGAGAACTGCTCGGCCGGCGACCAGTGGTGCGCCGACACGGTCATCCACCGCACCCTCGGCGGCATCAAGCACGGCAAGATCAGCTGGCAGAACCGCCCGACCTACCAGCAGGTCGTGGAGTTCCCCGCCCACCGCTGACCCGTCGTGCACGGCCCGCACGGCCCGCGCGGGCCGGCGCCCGGCCCACGGCCTCAGGCCAGGAGCCGGCCCGCGCGCAACACGATCCGCGCCAGCTCGGGGTGGCAGATGTCGCTGTGCGCCCCGGAGGGCGGCCCCCCTCGGCGCACCACGGCCGAGGCGTCCACGCTCACGCACCTGGCCCGGGGGAACGCCCCCCGCAGCGCCTCGGCCAGCGGCACGTCCATGGTGTCGTCGACCGCCTTGATGCCGTCGTGGCCCGTCGCGCCCCAGCGGTCGCCGAGGTCGGGCCCGAACCCCTGGTCGTCACCCGCCAGCCGGGAGGCGATCGGGTACATCGTGCCGAGCGCCGTGTCGTGGCGGGAGTAGCAGGACACCACCGGACCTGCCACCTTGAGCCGGGCGGCGCTCAACGCGCCGCCGTGGGCCCCGTCGTGGGGGAGCCGTGACGCGAACGCGTAGTGCGAGAAGGCGCCCTGGAGCAGGGTCACCGACTTCACGGCGCGTACCCCGTCGGGCAGTCCGCGCAGCGCGTAGGAGACCAGCCGGCCGCCGAAGCTGTGGCCGACCAGGTGGACGGAGAGCGAGGGGTGGGCCCGCGCGAGCCGGCCCAGGAGGGGGCCCAGTCCGCGCTCGCCCACCGTCCCGGCCCGCCGCTTCATCGCGTAGTACGTCGCCTGGCGCAGCATCTCCTTGGCGCCGTTCCACAGCCGGGTCCAGCCGCCGCCCGCCAGCGGCAGCCCGGTGCCGCCCTCCAGGGCCGCCGCGTACTCCTCGCAGGCGGCCACGGGGTCGCCGCACAGGACGGCCGGTTCGGCCCCCGGCGCCGCGTCGGAGGTGTCGTCCGCGCACAGCCCCGCCACGGCCTGCGGCGGCACCCCGGTCAGCTGCCGCACCAGGGCGGCGAACTCCGCGAACGGCTCCTCGCCGTCGGGGCGTTCCTCCAGCAGTTCGGCGATCCGGCGGATCTCGTCCTCGTGGCCGGGGAAGACCGCCACGAGCGCGTCACGGGTGGCCGCGTCGAGCGCCGGCTCGGGCCGCCGCGGTTCCGGGCCGGGCAGGAGGGCGTCGAAGTCGGGGATCGGCTCGTCGGAGAAGCGCATGGAGGGCCACAGCACGCCCGCGTAGCCGATGACCGTGCCGGGCCGGGCGCGGCCGGCGAGCAGTCCGGGGACGGGGGCGAGGAAACGGTCGTAGAGGCTGGTCGCGCCGGAGCGGTCGCTGTTCCAGCCGTGCGAGAAGACCAGCAGGTCGGTGAGGCCCTTCGCGCCGACGCCCGCGGTGAGCCGGTCGCGCTGTGCCCGGTCGGGATCGCCGTCCGCGTCGAAGGTCAGCTCCCAGTACGGCTCGACACTCATTTCCGGCATGACCGTCCCCCTGGCTCGCCCGGACCGATGCGGTCGCATCATCCCAATCCGGCGGGGATGCGGCCATACACCGCGCGAGGGGAATTCCGGCACCCGCGCGGCGCGCCCTTCCCAAGGTCTGACCGACCGCTTAGTATGCCGACGGGAGCCGTTCCGAGCCGAAGGAGACGCGATGGAAGCGCTGCGCGATGCCCGGGTGGTGGTCACCGGTGCCGGAGGCGGGATCGGGGCGGCGCTGGCCCGGAGATTCGCGGCGCACGGCGCGCGCGTCGTCGTCAACGACCTGGACGAGGACGCCGCCAAGACCGTCGCGGACGAGATCGGCGGCATCTGCGTCCCCGGCGACGCCTCGGCGGTCGTCGAGCCGGCCCGCGCGGCGCTCGGCGGGGGCATCGACGTGTTCTGCGCCAACGCCGGCATCGGCGCCATGGCCGGGGCCGAGGCCGACGACGCCGTCTGGGAACGGGTCTGGGACGTCAACGTCATGGCGCACGTGCGCGCCGCCCGCGCGCTGCTCCCGGAGTGGCTGGAGCGCGGCGAGGGCCGCTTCATCGCCACCGTCTCCGCCGCCGGGCTGCTGACGATGGTCGGCGACGCCCCCTACTCGGTCACCAAGCACGGCGCGCTCGCCTTCGCCGAGTGGCTCGCCGTCACCTACCGCCACCGGGGCGTGCGCGTCCACGCCGTCTGCCCGCAGGGGGTGCGCACCGACATGCTGCGCGCGGCAGGGCACGCCGGCGACCTCGTGCTCGCCCCCACCGCCATCGAGCCGGAGGACGTCGCCGAGGCCGTGTTCCAGGGCATCGCCGACGAGCGCTTCCTGATCCTGCCGCACCCCGAGGCGGGCGCCTACTACACCGCCCGCGCCGGGGACACCGACCGCTGGATCGACGGCATGAACCGGGTGCAGCGGAAGCTGGAGGAGGGCCGCGACGCGTGAGCCCGTACGACGGCAAGCCCTGGCTGCGGCACTTCGCCGAGGAGCTGCACACCCTCCCCGACCCGCCGGTCACCCTGCTGCACGCGTTCCGCGAGGTCGTCGCCCGCGTCCCCGGCCGCACCGCGCTCGCGTACTTCGACGGCCGGCTGACCTACCGCGCGCTCGACGAACTGTCCGATGGGCTCGCCCGGCGCCTGGCCGCCCGCGGCTTCGCGCGCGGCGACCGGCTGGCGATCGCCCTGCAGAACGTGCCGCAGTTCGCCGTCGCCCTGCTCGGCGCCTGGAAGGCCGGCGGTACGGTCGTGCCCGTCAACCCCATGTACAAGGAGCGTGAACTCGCCCACGTACTGGAGGACGCCGGGGTGACCGCCCTGGTCTGCTCCGACCGCGCCTGGGACACGCACGTCCGCCGGACCGCGGCCGGTTCACCGGTGCGGATCCCGCTGACGACCAGTGAACTCGACCTGCAGACCCGGAACGACGCGCGCGTCCTGCCGGAGCGGCGCACACCGGCGGACGACGCGGAGGACCTGCTCGCCGCCGCCCGCGCGGGCACCGCAGGACCGGCGCTGCCCGACCCCGGCCTGACCGCCGGCGACATCGCGCTGATCAGTTACACCTCGGGCACCAGCGGCGTCCCCAAGGGCGCGATGAACACCCACGGCAACATCAGCTACAACGCCGACCGGCAGCGCGCGCACAGCGTCCTGCCCGACGGCGCCACGCTCTTCGCGCTCGCCCCGCTGTTCCACATCACCGGCATGGTCTGCCAGCTGGCCGCCGGCCTCGCCGCGGGCTCCACCGTGGCACTGGCCCATCGCTTCGAGCCGGGCGTCGTCCTCGACGCGCTGCGCGAGCACCGTCCGGCGTACATGGTCGGCCCCTCCACCGCCTACATGGCGCTCATGGCCCGGCCCGACGCCACCGCCGAGGACTTCTCCTCCTTCCACCTGCTCTACTCCGGCGGCGCCCCTGTGCCGCCCGCGCTGGTCGCCGCCTTCCGCGACCGCTTCGGCCACTACCTGCGCAACGGATACGGCCTCACCGAGTGCACCGCGCCCTGCGCCAGCGTCCCGGCCGGTCTGGAGGCCCCGGTCGACCCGGTCTCCGGGACGCTCTCGGTCGGCGTCCCCGGCCCCGGCACGCTGGTGCGCATCGTCGACGACAAGGGCGCCGACGTGCCCTTCGGCGAGCACGGGGAGATCGCCGTCCGCGGGCCCATGGTCGTACCGGGCTACTGGAACCGGCCCGAGGCCTCGCAGGAGGCCCTGCCCGGCGGCGAGCTGCGCACCGGCGACATCGGCTTCATGGACGAGGAGGGCTGGCTCTACGTCGTCGACCGCAAGAAGGACATGATCAACGCGTCCGGCTTCAAGGTGTGGCCGCGCGAGGTCGAGGACGTCCTGTACACGCACCCCGCCGTGCGCGAGGCGGCCGTGGTCGGGGTCCCCGACGCCTACCGGGGCGAGTCGGTGAAGGCCTTCGTCAGCCTCCGGCCGGGGGCCGCGGCGGACCCGGCCGAGCTGATCGGGTACTGCAGGGAGCACCTCGCGGCGTACAAGTACCCCCGCGAGATCGAGGTCCTGCCCGAGCTGCCCAAGACGTCGAGCGGCAAGATCCTCCGCAGGGAGCTGCGCGCACGGCGGGATTGAGTCACATACCGGTCGGTATGCTGTCCGGGCGCACCGGTACGGAGAGAGGGCAGGCCATGGCACGGAGCACCACCCCACCCAAGGCGACCACGACCGCGGTACCCCAGCGGCTGCTCGCCGAGGCCACCCGCCTCTTCGCCGAGCGCGGATACGACCGGACGTCGGTGCAGGAGATCGTCGAGGCGGCCGGCGTCACCAAGGGCGCGCTCTACCACTACTTCGGCAGCAAGGACGACCTCCTGCACGAGATCTACGGGCGCGTGCTGCGGCTGCAGATGCAGCGCCTGGAGGCGATCGCCGGCAAGGAGACGGCTCCGGTGGCGGAACGCCTGGTCGAGGCCGCCGCCGACGTCGTCGTCACCAGCATCGGCAACCTCGACGACACCAAGATCTTCTTCCGGTCGATGCACCAGCTCAGCCCGGAGAAGCAGAAGGCGGTGCGGGCCGACCGCCGCCGCTACCACGAGAAGTTCCGCGCACTGGTCGAGGAGGGGCAGCGCGAGGGCGTATTCCGGCAGGAGGTCCGGCCGGATCTCGTCGTCGACTTCTTCTTCGGCGCCGTGCACCACCTCGGCACCTGGTACCGGGAGGACGGGCCGCTCTCCGCCGACCAGGTCGCCGCCGACTTCGCAGACATGCTGCTGCACTCCGTGCGGCAGCCCTGAACCGAACCGGGAGCAGACCGCATGAAGGCATGGCGAGTGCACGAGAACGGGGAGCCGCGCGCGGCGATGCGCCTGGACGAGGTCCCCGACCCGCAGCCGGGCCCCGGTGAACTGCTCCTGAAGGTCCGCGCGGCCAACGTCAACTTCCCCGACGCGCTGCTCTGCCGCGGGCACTACCAGGTGCGGCCGCCGCTGCCGTTCACCCCGGGCGTCGAGTTCTGCGGTGAGGTCGTCGCGACCGGCGAGGGGGTCACCGGGCACGTCGCCGGCGACCGGGTCATCGCCCCGGCGGCGCTGCCCGGCGGTGCCTTCGCCGAACTCGCCGTCGTCCCCGCCGCGAGCGTGCTGCCCGCGCCCCCCGCGCTGGACGACGCCGAGGCCGCCGCCCTCCACATCGGTTACCAGACCGGCTGGTTCGGGCTGCACCGGCGGGCGGGGCTCCGGGCCGGCGAGACCCTGCTCGTGCACGCAGCGGCGGGCGGTGTCGGCAGCGCCGCCGTCCAGCTCGGCAAGGCGGCGGGCGCCACGGTGATCGGCGTGGTCGGCGGGCCCGAGAAGGCCAAGGCCGCCCGCGAACTGGGCGCCGACGTCGTCGTGGACCGGACCTGCGAGGACTTCGTGGCCGTCGTCAAGGAGGCCACCGGCGGACGCGGCGCCGACGTCGTGTACGACCCGGTGGGCGGCGAGGCCTACACCCGGTCCACCAAGTGCATCGCCTTCGAGGGCCGCATCCTGGTCGTGGGCTTCACCAGTGGCACGATCCCCAGCCCCGGCCTCAACCACGCGCTGGTCAAGAACTACTCCATCGTCGGCCTGCACTGGGGCCTGTACAACGCCCACGACCCCGCCGCCGTGCGCGGCTGCCACGACGAGCTCACCCGTCTCGCCGCCGAGGGCGCGATCAAGCCCCTCGTCAGCGAGCGCGTCGCCCTGGAGGGTGCCGCGGACGCCGTCCAGCGGGTCGCCGACGGCACGACGACCGGCCGCGTGGTGGTCCTGCCCGGCTGATCGCGCAGCGCGGAGCCGGAGCGCCGTGGCCGGGTGCCGTCGCGGCAGCCGTGCCCCCGCTCGCCGAAGCGGTCGCCGAGCGGTGCGCCCAGGGGTTCGGACGTCACACGACGCGGGCCGGCGCGCGGACGGACCGAGGTGGAGGATCGGCCCCGGGGGCGTGCCGCCCGCGCGTTCGGCGGCGGCCGTGACACCGGTTGCGCGGAATCCGCACCGCGCGGGGGCGGCTCCCCCGGGGGCAGGAGCCCGGTGGAGCCGCCGTCCTGCGTGCCGCGTCAGGCGTTCTCGGCGTACCGCTTCAGTTCACGGCGGGCCAGGGAGCGCTTGTGGACCTCGTCGGGGCCGTCGGCCAGCCGCAGCGTGCGGGCCGCCGCGTACAGCTCGGCCAGCGGGAAGTCCTGGCTGACGCCGCCCGCGCCGTGCAGCTGGATGGCGCGGTCGAGGATCAGCCCGACCTTCTCCGGGGTGGCGATCTTGATGGCCTGGATCTCGGTGTGGGCGCCCCGGTTGCCGACGGTGTCCATCAGCCAGGCGGTCTTGAGCACCAGCAGCCGCAGCTGCTCGATCTCCACCCGGGCCTCGGCGATCCACTCCTGGACGACCCCCTGCGCCGCCAGCGGCCTGCCGAAGGCGACACGCCCTGTGGCACGCCGGCACATCAGCTCCACCGCCCGTTCGGCCATGCCGATCAGCCGCATGCAGTGGTGGATGCGGCCCGGGCCCAGCCGCGCCTGGGCGATGGCGAAGCCGCCGCCCTCCTCGCCGATCAGGTTCTCCGCGGGGACGCGCACGTCGTGGAAGACGACCTCCGCATGGCCGCCGTGGTCGCCGTCGTCGTAGCCGAACACCCGCATGCCGCGGCGCACTTCGAGGCCGGGGGTGTCGCGCGGCACCAGGACCATGCTCTGCTGGCGGTGCCGGTCCGCGGCCGGGTCGGTCTTGCCCATGACGATGAAGATCTGGCACCGAGGGTTCATCGCGCCGGAGATGTACCACTTGCGGCCGTTGATGACGTACTCGTCGCCGACCCGCTCGATCCGCGTCTCGATGTTGGTCGCGTCGGACGAGGCGACGTCGGGCTCGGTCATCGCGAAGGCCGAGCGGATCTCGCCCGCGAGCAGCGGCTCCAGCCAGGTCTTGCGCTGCTCCTCGCTGCCGAACTCGCTCAGCACCTCCATGTTGCCGGTGTCCGGCGCGGCGCAGTTGAGGGCCGGCGGGGCGAGGTGCGGGCTGCGGCCGGTGATCTCGGCCAGCGGCGCGTACTGGAGGTTGGTGAGCCCGGCGCCGCGCTCGCCGGGGAGGAAGAGGTTCCACAGCCCGCGCTCGCGCGCCATGGCCTTCAGTTCCTCCACGACCGGCGGCGCCGACCACACGGCCTCTCCCTCGGCTTCCTCGCGCTGCCGGTGGAAGACCGGTTCCGCCGGGTACACGTGCTCGTCCATGAACGCGAGCAGCCGCTCGCGCAGTTCCTCGGTCCTGGCGTCGTACGCGAAATCCATGGCTCAGCCTTCCTGAAGCGTCCGCAGGCCGTTGTCGATGAAGGCCGGGACCAGGGCGCCGATCCGGTCGAAGCCGGCGCCGAGGGTCTGGCCGAGGGTGTAGCGGTAGTGGATGCCCTCGAGGATCACCGCGAGCTTGAAGTAGGCGAAGGCGGTGTACCAGGCGACCGAGGACACGTCCCGGCCGGAGCCGGCCGCGTAGCGCTCGACCAGCTCGGCGGGGGAGGGGTGGCCGGGCGCGCCACCGGTGACGGAGACGGGGGTGCCGGGGGTGGGGCGCAGCTCGCTGTACATGAGCAGCAGCCCGAGGTCGGTGAGCGGGTCGCCGAGGGTGGACATCTCCCAGTCGAGGATGGCCCGGACGGTGTCGTCGGCGCCGATCAGGACGTTGTCGAGCCGGTAGTCGCCGTGCACGACCGCCGCCGGCGCGGAGGCGGGCAGGCGTGTGCCGAGCAGCGCCGCGAGTTCGTCGATGCCCGCCAGCTCGCGGCTGCGCGAGGCGTCGAGCTGCTTGCCCCAGCGGCGCAACTGCCGCTCCAGGAAGCCCTCGGGCCTGCCGAAGTCGTCCAGTCCCACCGCTTGCGGGTCCACGGCGTGCAGCGCCACCAGGGTGTCCACCAGTCGCAGCACGATGTCCCGGGTGCGCTCCGGCCCGAGCGCCGCGAGCTGTCCCTCGGTGCGGTAGGGCGTGCCCTCGACGAAGTCCATGACGTAGAAGGGCGCGCCGATGACCTCGGGGTTTTCGCAGAGGAGCACCGCCCCCGGGACGGGGACGGGGGTGTCGTGCAGGGCGCTGATGACCCGGTGCTCGCGGGTCATGTCGTGCGCCGTCGCCAGGACGTGGCCGAGCGGGGGGCGCCGGACGACCCAGCGGGAGACGCCGTCGGTCACCGCGTAGGTCAGGTTCGACCGGCCGCCCTCGATGAGCTCGCCGTCGAGCGCGCCCGCCACCAGCCCGGGCCGCTCGGCGTCGAGGTGCCGCCGCAGCCGCTCCAGGTCGAGTCCCGGTGGGTTCTCCGTCCCGCTCATCCTTGCTCCTCGCCACTGCCAAAGCTGTCCCGGCTATCATGCCGACCAGTCGGTATGTCGTCCAGTCCGCCGCCCCGTCCGCCGCGAAATCCAGGTGCCCGCGGTTCCCGGCGCTGCGAGACTGACGCCATGATCCCGCCCGCCGCCCTCGACTCGCTGTACGGACTGGCCCATGGCGACGCCTTCGGCGACCGCTGGTTCTTCCTCCCGCGCGAGGAGCGGGAGGGCGGCATCGCGCAGCGGATCACCCCCGAGGACGTTCCCTGGTACTGGACCGACGACACCGCCCAGGCCCTGGCGCTGTTCGGGCACCTCGAGGCGCACGGCGGAACCGTCGGGCAGGACGCCCTCGCGGCCGGTCTCGCCGCGACGTACGCCGCCGACCCGTACCGCAAGTACGGACCCTCCATGCACGACGTCCTGCGCCGCATCGGCGCCGGGGAGCCCTGGGCGGACGTCGTGGGCGGGCAGTTCGGCGGGCAGGGCTCGTACGGCAACGGAGCCGCGATGCGGGTCGCCCCGCTGGGTGCGTGGCTCGCCGCCGACCTGGAGGGTGCCGCCGGCGCCGCCGCCGCGCAGGCGGCCGTGTCCCACCACCACCCCGAGGCCGCCGCCGGAGCCGTCGCCGTGGCGCTCGCCGCCGCGCTCGCGGCCCGCAGCCGTGGCGGCCCGGCCCCGGAGGACCTGCTGACGGCGGTGGCCGACCGGCTCCCCGACAGCGACGTGCGCTCCGGCCTGCGCACCGCGGGCCGCTTCCCCGAGGGCACCTCGGTGCGGCACGCGGCCGAGGTCCTGGGCTCCGGTTACGGGGTCTCGGCGCCCGACACCGTCCCCTTCGCGCTGTGGTGCGCCGCGCGGCACCTGGACGACCTGGAGGGCGGCCTGTGGCCCACCGTCGCCGGGCTCGGCGACATGGACACCACCTGTGCCATCGCCGGCGGGGTCATCGCCGCCCGCACGGGTGTCGCCTCGCTGCCGCCCGACTGGCGTGCGGCGTTGGAGCCGCTGCCGGACTGGGTCCCGGCGCCGTCCGGCGGACCGGCGTAGCGCCGCCGACCTGCGCGTTCTTGACGGGCATCCGGACGCCGCCTAGGGTCGCGTTCTGGTGGACGTATGGAATTCACATATGCGAACGAGATGAACGCGAGGGGTGGCGTGCAGTGACACAGCACAGGGACCTGACGATCACGGGGGTGCGTCTCACCCCCGTCCTCATCTCCGACCCGCCGCTGCTCAACACCCAAGGCGTGCACCAGCCCTACACCCCACGCCTGATCGTCGAGGTGACCACCGCGAGCGGCGTGAGCGGCGTCGGGGAGACCTACGGCGACACCCGCTACCTCGAACCCGCCCGGCAGCTGGCGGATGCCCTGCCGGGCTGCCGCGTCGACGACCTCAACAACCTGCCGTCGCTCGCGGCGCTGGTGTGCGCGCCCCCCGAGGGGATCTCCGACGCGGTGGACGCGGGCGGACTGCGCGGTGTCCAGACCGCCGACAAATTGCTGCTCTCGGTGGTCTCGGCCTTCGAGGTGGCCTGCCTGGACGCCCTCGGCAAGGTGCTAGGGCTGCCCGTGCACGCCCTGCTCGGCGGGAAGGTCCGCGACACTGTCGACTACAGCGCCTACCTCTTCTACCGCTGGGCCGGACACCCCGGAGGCCAGGGCGAGAAGGACGACTGGGACGCCGCGCTGGACCCGGCCGGGGTGGTGGCTCAGGCCCGCAGGCTGGTGCGCGAGCACGGCTTCACCTCGTTCAAGCTGAAGGGCGGGGTGTTCGCGCCGGAGGAGGAGATCGCCGCCGTACGGGCCCTGGCGGAGGCGTTCCCCGAGCAGCCGCTGCGGCTGGACCCCAACGGCGCCTGGTCGGTGGAGACCTCGCTGCACGTGGCGCGGGAGCTCGGCGACGTCCTGGAGTACCTGGAGGACCCGGCCACGGGCACCGCCCTGATGGCCGAGGTCTCCGCCGGCACCGACGTGCCGCTCGCCACCAACATGTGCGTGACGACCTTCCCCGAGATCGCCGAGGCCTTCGCCAAGGACGCGGTCCAGATCGTGCTCTCCGACCACCACTACTGGGGCGGGCTGCGCAACACCCGCGAACTGGCCACCATCTGCCGCACCTTCGGGGTCGGCCTGTCGATGCACTCCAACACCCACCTGGGCATCAGCCTGGCCGCCATGACCCATGTCGCCGCCACCGTGCCCGGGCTGCACCACGCCTGCGACTCGCACTACCCCTGGCAGACCGAGGACGTCATCACCCGCCGCCACGAGTTCCGCGGCGGCCGGCTGCCCGTCTCCGACGCCCCCGGCCTGGGGGTGGAAGTGGACCGTACGGCCCTGGACGCCCTGCACCGGCGCTGGCTGGACGACGACGGCACCTTCCACGAGCGCGACGACGCCGCCGCCATGCGCAAGGCCGAGCCCGGCTGGGTCGCCCGCCGCTGGTGACCCGGGCGGGCCTCAGGCCAGGCACTCCGGGATCCGGCCGCCGTTCAGCACGGCCATGTCGGTGATCACGGGCATCAGGTCCAGCGGCGAGCCGAGCGGCAGGCCGTCCAGCTCCGCGTACGCGCGGTGCAGGTTGGCGACCAGCCGCTCCGGCTCGCGCAGCGTCGCGAACTCGCCGAGGTCGGCCGCCCGCGCGACCTCCATCGGCGTCCGTCCCGCCTTGTGGCCATCGGCCGCCAGTTCGGCCACGAAGCGCAGGTAGCCCTCGACGGTGGCGTAGACCGAGGGGTCGCAGATGCCGCCGTGCCCCGGCACGACGACCTCGGCGTCGAGCGAGCGCAGCACCTCCAGGGCACGCAGCGAGCCCTCCAGCGAGCCCATGGGGACGAACGGGGCGCCGCCGTTGAAGACCAGGTCGCCGGTGAAGACGACCTTGCGCCCCGGGAGCCAGACGATCGTGTCACCGAGGGTGTGGGCCACCCCGGGGTGCAGGAGCTGGACCTCCTCCTCGCCGACGTGGAGGGTCAGCCGGTCCTCGTAGGTGACCGTCGCCGGGAGCACCGGCACCTCGCCGTACTCCACGTCCGGCCAGATCGCGTGGAGCTGGTGCCCGGCCGCGACCTGCTCGGTGACGCACGCGGAGTGCCCGACGATCCGGGCCCCCTCCGCGAAGACGGCGTTGCCGTAGGTGTGGTCACCGTGGTGGTGGGTGTTGACCACGTGCGCGGGCATCGGCGCGCCGGAGGCGAGGAGGGCCTCGCGCAGCAGCAGGGCCCGGCGCTCGGTGGCCGCGGTGTCGACCAGCAGCGTCGTGTGCCCGTCGGTCACCCAGCCCGCGTTGTTGAGGCACCAGCCCCCGTCCGGCTGGACGTAGGCCTGGACCCCGGGAGCGACCTCCACGGTGAACGGGTGCTCGGTGTGCAGCTGTGACATATTGACGCCCTTCCCTGGTCAGACGCATGGAACGTATCAGGGAAGGGCGTCCGGACGGCGACGCGGGGGCGTCGCCTACAAGACGAGCGAGAGCAGCAGGACGAAGACGATGCCGATGACGGAGATGACGGTCTCCATGGCGGACCAGGACTTCAGGGTCTGCGGGACGTTCATCCCGAAGTACTCCTTCACCAGCCAGAAGCCCGCGTCGTTGACGTGCGAGAAGAACAGCGAGCCGGCGCCGACGGCGAGCACCAGCAGCGCGGCGTGCGTCGAGGTCATGCCCTCGGCCAGCGGCGCGACCAGACCCGCGGCGGAGATGGTGGCCACGGTGGCGGAGCCGGTGGCGACGCGGATCAGGACGGCGATCAGCCAGGCCAGCAGCAGCGGCGAAATGTTCCAGCCGTCCGACCAGTTCAGGATCATGTTGCCGATGCCGGCGTCGATGAGGGTCTGCTTGAAGCCGCCGCCCGCGCCGACGATCAGCAGGATGCCGGCGATCGGGCCGAGCGACTTCTCCACCGTCGTGGAGATCCGCTCCTTGGTGAAGCCGGCCGCCCGGCCCAGGGTGAACATGCCCAGGACCACGGCGGACAGCAGGGCGATCAGCGGCGAGCCGATGACGTCGAAGATCCGGAAGACCAGGCTGCCCTGGTCGTCGACGAGGACGTCCACCAGCGCCTTGCCGAGCATCAGCACCACCGGCAGCAGCATCGTGGCCACGGTGGCGGTGAAGCCCGGACGCTTCTCCAGGTCGTCCGAGGCCCGGGTGGGGGTGAGGTGCTCGGGCGGGGTGACCTTCACCCAGCGGTCGGCGAACCGCCCGAAGAGCGGGCCGGCTATCGCCACGGTGGGCAGCGCGACGAGCACGCCGAGCGCGAGGGTGGTGCCGAGGTCGGCGTGGATGGAGTCGATCGCGGCGAGCGGGCCGGGGTGCGGCGGCACCAGTCCGTGCATCACGGACAGACCCGCCAGTGCCGGGACGCCGATCCGGATCAGGGTGTGGTTGCCGCGCCGGGCCACCAGCAGCACGACCGGGATCAGCAGCACGATGCCGACCTCGAAGAAGAGCGGCAGCCCGATCAGGCCGGCGATCAGCGCCATCGCCCACGGCAGGCGCCGTTCGCTGGTCCTGGCGAGGATCGTGTCGACGATCTGGTCGGCGCCGCCGGAGTCGGCGAGCAGCTTGCCGAGGATCGCGCCGAGCGCGATGAGGACGCCCACGCCGGCGACGGTCGTGCCGAGGCCGGTGGTGAAGCTGGTGATGGTCTTGGCGAGGGGGGCGCCCGCGACGGCACCGAGGACACCGGTGCCGATGGTGAGGGCGAGGAAGGCGTGCATCTTCCAGCGGGTGATCAGCAGGACGATCACCGCGATGCCGGCGAGCGCGGCGAGGGCGAGCTGGGTGTCGCCCGCGCTGGTGATCGGCTCCGTCGCCGCCGGCGCCGCGGCCAGCAACTCGGCGCTGAGTGCAGACACGTTCTACTCCGTGGGGGGGGAGGGGGTGGGGGGAAGGGGAGGACGGATGGTCGGGAGGGGGTTCAGCGGGGGAGGGCGGCCAGGGCGCGCTCGGTGATCTGCTGGGGACCGCCGTCGACCGGGACGACGGCACCGGCCTCACCGGGCTCCAGCGGTTCGAGCGTCGCGAACTGGGAGTGCAGCAGGCCCGCGGGCATGAAGTGCTCCATCCGCGCCGCCAGGCGCGCGGAGATGAGCTCCTCGGACCCGTCGAGGTGGAGGAAGAACAGTCCGGGGGTGTCCCGGCGCAGCCGGTCGCGGTAGCGGCGCCGCAGCGCCGAGCAGCTGACCACGCCGCCGCGGTCGCCGCGCTCGACGATCCACGCTGCGATGGCGTCCAGCCAGGGCGCCCGGTCCTCGTCGTCCAGCGGGTGCCCGGCCGACATCTTGGCGATGTTGGCGGGCGGGTGGAAGTCGTCCGCCTCGGCGTAGGGGACGCCCAGCCGCTCGGCGAGCAGCCCCCCGACGGTGGACTTGCCGGAACCGGACACGCCCATCACCACCACCAGGGGGCGGTGCGGGCCTTCCGGGCCTGCCTCGGTCATCACAGGTACCTCCTCGTCCGCATGACCGCCCCAGGAAACGCCATAGGTACTACTTATTCAAGTGCGTGAGATGAAATCGTCATACGAAGGAATCCCCGCATAGGCTGTCGCCCATGGATCGGCACGGAGAGCACGGCGGCCTGCACGCCCGTGTGCTGGCGGAACTCGGCCCCGCCATCGCCTCGGGCGCGTACCCGCCCGGCACCGTGCTGCGCATCGACGAGCTGGAGCGGCAGTACGGCGTCTCCCGCACCGTCGTCCGCGAGGCCGTACGCGTCCTGGAGGCCATGCACCTCGTCGAGTCGCGGCGCCGGGTCGGCATCACGGTGCGCCGCACCGAGGAGTGGAACGTCTTCGACCCGGCCGTCATCCGCTGGCGCCTCGCCGGCGCGGACCGGCCCCGGCAGTTGCGCTCGCTCACCATGCTGCGCACCGCCGTGGAGCCCGTCGCCGCCGCTCTGGCGGCGGCCGCCGCGAGCCCGGAGCAGTGCCGCGAACTGACCGTCCTCGCCGCCGAGATGGCCGCGGCCGGACGGGCCGCCGACCTCGCCGAGTACCTGGTGCACGACGTGGCCTTCCACCGCGTGATGCTCACGGCGTCCGGCAACGAGATGTTCGCCCGACTCGGCGACGTCGTCGCGGAGGTGCTCACCGGGCGCACCGAGCACCACGTCATGTTCAGCGCCCCCGACCCCGAGGCGGTCACCCTCCACGTCCGGGTGGCCGAGGCCGTCCGCGCCCGCGACGCGCGGTCCGCGGAGCGCCTGATGCGCGAGATCTGCGTCGGCGCGCTGCGCGAACTGGACGTCCTGGCCCCCTGACCGCGCGGGGTCAGCCGGTGGGGCCGGCGTGGCGGAGGATCGCGTCCACGGTCTCCTCCGGGGTCTGGCGGGAGGTGTCCAGCCAGAGGCCGATCCGCGGGGTGCCCGCGCGCAGGGCGCGGTCGAGGTCGGCGGGTGTCCATGCGCCGTAGGCCCGTTTGGCCCGGCCGGCCTCGCGGGCGGCGATCGCCTCCGGGGAGGGCACGAGGACCACGACGTGCAGCGGCCGGGTGCGCAACAGGGCTATCGTGCGCGGCAGTTCGTCGCCGAGGATGACGTCCTGCAGGACGGGGGTGAACCCTGACGCCGCGTACGCGTCCGCGCTCGCCGCCGCCAGGGAGTGACGCAGCCGCAGTTGCCGCAGCGCCTCCTCGGTCAGGCCCGCGACGTCCCCCGAGCCGTCGCCGGGCAGCGCCTCGGCCCGCCCGCCGACGATCATCCGCCGGAACGCGTCGCCCCGGACGTGCGCCGAGCGGGGCAGTCGCTCGGCCAGTGCCTGCGCCACGGTCGACTTCCCCGCCGCGGGGATCCCGGTGATCAGGAACATCGCTCGCACCTCACCGCTCTGCTCTTTCCGTCACCCCGCCGGACGCCGCGTGACGCCCAGGGCGACTCTATGTTCGAGACACGTCAAGCGGAACGTTTCGGCGGACCGAAAACCAGGTGACCGGCGGAGATGGGGGTGGTGCACTGGGGGCCATGACCACCGCGCCGGCCGCCCCGCCGCCCCAGCCGTACCGCTGGGTGCTGACGCGCGCCCGCGACGGTGCGCCGCCGGACCGGCTCGGCACCCTGACCGAGGGCGCCGCGCGCCCCCGCCTGTGGTACCTCCCCGAACTGGCCGCGTGCACGGGGAAGGTGCTCGCCCGCACGGGCGGCGCCGACCTGTGCTTCGTCGGCCGCTCCCTGGACAGCATGTACGACCTGCTGACCGGCGCCTTCGAAGGCTCGTCCCGGGAAGGGCGGTTGCTGCGCCTGCCACTGTCGTTGCGCCTGCGCCCGGTTCCGGCGCCCGCCCACACGGCCCGCCTGCGCGAGCACCTCGCCTGCGCCGGGCTCGCGCCGCACGCCCTGGCCCGCCGCACCCGGCCGGTGGCACTGGTCGACCTGGTCTCCGAGGGCGGCACCTACGACACGCTCTTCGCCGCCCTCGCCGACTGGGTGCGCGAGAGCCGCGAGCCGTGGCCGGTGATCCGCCGCAAGCTGCGCTTCGTCGGGGTGACGGCCCGCCGGCGGACCAGCCCCCACACCTGGCGCTGGCAGCAGCACACGGCGGGCGGCTGGGCCCGGGCCCTGCCGGCCGGGCACGTCGTCGGGGTGTCGCTTGACCCCTGGGTGTGGTCGTACCTCGGGAACGAGCAGGCCAAGCTGCAGCCCTCCTTCCCGCCGCCGCGCTGGTTCGACGCGTACGCCGCGGACCCCTGGCACGGACCGGACCTCCCGGCGGCGCTGGCCGAATCGCTGGCCCTGATCCAGGCGGGGCGCGGACGCCCGGTGCGCGAGGAACTGGTGCGGGTGATCGCGGGGGAACCCGGTTACGCGGACCGCGAGGTCCGCGCCCTCGTCGCCCCACTGCGCGGCCTGAAGCCGCCCCGCTCCCGTCCTCGGGCCGGTTCCCGCGCCCGGCCCGGCCGGCGCCGGGCCTGAGGCCTAGCGGTCCTTGCCGCGTGCCTCCATGACCGGGCGGAGCCGCTCCAGCAGTGCGTAGAGGGCCGCTTGCTCCGCCGCGTCCAGGGTGTCCAGCGCCCCGTGGGTGGCCTGCATCTCGTCGCGGACGCGGCGGATGGTCTCGCGCCCGAGATCGGTGGCCACGACGTTCTTGACCCGGCGGTCGCTGGCGCTCACCTCGCGGCGGACGAAGCCGTGCGCCTCGAGACGGTCGACGATGCCGGTGACGTTGGACGCGTCGCACACCAGCCGCTCGGCCAGGCCGCGCATGGGCACCGGGCCGCCCAGCTGGGCGAGCACCTTGGCCTGCATGGAGGTCAGCCCGTGCCGGGCGGCCGCGGCGGCGAAGTCCTGCCACTGGGCGGTGCCGATGGCGGCGAGCAGCTCCAGCAGCTCGATCTTGGTGGGCTGCGCGGTCGTCGCGGCGGTCGGGGCGCTCATGTCTGCGAGTGTACTCAAAAGCTTGAAATGGTAAATCATTAGCTTGACGTCTTCAAGCGTCGGCCCACGGGCGGGCCGCCCCCCGCCGGGACGTGCACGCCCTCAGCGGGGCGTGAGGAAGACCAGCAGCGCGCCCGCGACGGCCAGGACCAGGACGCTCAGCACGGCCCGGGCCGCCGTCCCCGGCGTCATCGCGGCGGGCCGCGCGGAGCCCAGGGCGGCGATCCGCCGCTGGGCGGTGACGGTGAACGCCAGCCACACCAGTGCGCACAGCGAGAGCCCCAGCAGTCCGGCCGGCGGCGCCCCGTGCAGCACCGCCTCGCGTCCGGCCAGCAGCGCCGCCACCGCGAAGGCCAGCGTGGTGCGCCGCCAGGCCAGCCGGGTCCGCTCGGGCTGCAGGCCCGGGTCCCGCGGGGTGTCGCCGCCGGGGGCCGTCATCAGCCCGCCCACCCCAGCGTCACCGTGAGCAGCATCGCCACGGCCACCAGGGCCACCAGCACCGCCAGCAGGGCGGGGAAGCGCGAGACGGGCAGGTCCTCCCCGCGCCGCATCGCCCGCTCGCAGCGCACCCAGTGGTTCACCGCGCGGACCGCGCACATCGCGCCGCCGACCACCAGCACCACCGCGAGCGTCACCCGGACCGGCCGGCGCAGGTCCCGCAGGAACTGGTCGACCGCGAAGCCGCCGCCCACCAGCGCGAGCGCGGTGCGCAGCCAGGCGAGGAAGGTCCGCTCGTTGGCCAGCGAGAAGCGGTAGTCCGGCGTCGTCCCCTCGGTCCCTACCCGTGCCGGGGCGAACCAGAGGGCGACCGCCCCGGCCGCGGCCCGCACATGCTTGATCACGGCCCCACAGTACCGAGCGCCATCGCGGTGGGCGCGTCCTGGGACGGGCCGCCGGCCGGCTTAGTGTATCAACTGATCCAGAAATGGTAGGCTCGCGCCATGGCGCGCACCAGGGAGTTCGACATCGACCAGGCCCTCGACCGTGCCATGGACCTGTTCTGGCGCCGCGGCTACGCGGCGACGTCGCTCCAGGACCTGCTGGCCGAGCTCTCCATCGGCAGCGGCAGCCTCTACGCCGCCTTCGGCTCCAAGGACAAGCTCTACGCCCGCGCCCTGGAGCGCTACTGCTCCCGGTACGCCGGCGGGCTCGTCGAACTGCTCGAGAACGCGGGCGAGGTCCGCCCCGCCGTCCGCACCGCGCTGGAGCAGATGGTCGAGGCCGACCTGGAGGACCCCGAACGGGGCTGTCTGCTGGTCAACGCCGCCACCGAGCGCGGCGACGACCCCGACACCGTCGACCGCGTCACCGTCACCATGCGCCTGCTGGAGTCCGCCCTCGCGGCGGCGCTGGAGAAGGCGAAGGCCCGGGGGGAGCTGTCCGCCGACAAGGAGCCGGTGGAACTGGCCCGTTTCCTCACCACCTTCGTCCAGGGCCTGCGCGTCGTGGGCCGGGCCCGCCTCGGCCGGGCCTTCGTCGAGGACGCCGTCGGGACCGCCCTGCGCTCCCTGGACTGAACGCGCCGGACCCGCCCGGAACCGGGGCGGCGCCCGGCGGTGTCCCCCTCACCATGGGACCGATCGTCACCGGCGTCCGCCGGCTCGTGCTCTTCGGCTGGACGGAGGCACGCTGCTGCGCCTTCGCCGTCGCGCTGATGGCGGGCGTGGCCGGCTCGCGGCTGCTGCCGCCGCTGCCCGTCGCCCGCTACGACCTGCTGCTCTGCTACGGGGTGGCGCTCAGCGCGCTGTTCTGGGCCTGCGGCTGGGAGCGCGGCCGTGACGTCGCCGTCATCGCGGTGTGCCACGCCGTCGGGCTGCTCTTCGAACTCGTCAAGGTGCACCTGGGCTCCTGGAGCTACCCCGAACCCGCGCTCACCAAGTTCGGCGGCGTCCCGCTGTACGGGGGCTTCCTCTACGCCGCCGTCGGCAGCTACGTGTGCGCGGCCTGGCGGCTGTTCGAGCTGGGCCTGACCGGCTACCGCCGCCGCGCCATGACGATCCTGGCCGCGGCGGTCTACCTCAACTTCTTCACCCACCACTGGCTGCCCGACGCGCGGTGGCTGCTGGCCGTCCTGCTGCTCTGGACGACGGCGGGCACCTGGGTGCACTTCACCGTCGACGGGGTGCGCCTGCGGATGCCGCTGGCGCTCTCCTTCGTCCTCATCGGCTTCTTCCTCTGGGTCGCGGAGAACGCCGCCACCTACGTCGGCGCCTGGCGCTACCCCGACCAGGACCACGGCTGGGTGCCAGTGTCCCTCGCCAAGTTCGGCGCCTGGGCGCTGCTGATCAGCGTCACCTTCGTCGTCGCCAGTCGCGCAGTCGGTGCCAGGCCTCCAGGCCGTCGGGCACCCATTCCCGCTCCGGCAGGAGGCGTTCCAGTTCCTCCTCCGTCACGAAGTCGTACCAGGCGACCTCCTCGGCCTGCGGTACGACCGGCGGACCGCAGCGCACCTCGTACACCCGGGACCACCAGGTGTGACCCGCCGCCGCCCCCGTCCCCTCGTACAGGAAGCTGAAGAGCGGCGTCGGACGCGGCAGACCGCAGACCCCCAGTTCCTCCTCCGCCTCGCGCAGCGCCGCGTCGTCGTACTCCTCGCCCGCGCCCACCACACCGCCGACGAACATGTCGTGGAGGGAGGGGAAGACCAGCTTCTCCGCGGTGCGGCGGTGCACGAACACGCGCCCATCGCCGTCCCTGGCCAGGACGAAGACGCAGCGGTGCCGCAGGCCGCGCGCGGTGGCCTCGCCGCGCGTCGCCCGGCCGACCACCCGGTCCTGCTCGTCCACGATGTCCAGCAGCTCGTCCGCCGAGCGCGGAGCGTCCTCCATGGTGCCTCCCGTCCTTCGCCGTGCCCGTGGGCCGGGTACGCGCCCCATGATCGGCCCCGGGGCGGGTTCCGGCCAAGCTCCCCGGCCCGGGCCCCGGCGCCGTCGTACGCGCGCAGAATCGGGGTCATGACGACCGCTCACACGAAGGTGCCGGGCCCGGCGGGGGTGCCGCTGCTCGGGTCGATGTTCGACCTGCTGCGCGAGCCCCTCGACACCTACGAGCGCGCGCGGCGCGACCACGGGGACCTCGTCCGCTTCAGCGCCGGCCCACCGGGGCTGCGCGCCGAGGTGCACGCGGTGTTCTCACCCGAGGGCGCCCAGCAGGTGCTGGCGACCGAAGCGGCCGGCTTCCGCAAGGACAGCCCGTTCTACGAGGAGGTCCGGCAGTCCTTCGGCAACGGGCTCCTCACCAGCCAGGACGCCGACTACCAGCGGCAGCGCAGGCTGCTGCAGCCGCTGTTCACCCCGCGCCGCGTCGACGGCTACGCGAGCGCCGTCACCGCCGAGGCCGCCGCCCTCGTCGCCGACTGGCACCACGCGCCCGACGGCACCGTCGACGTCCTGGAGGAGATGCACGGCCTCACCCTCCGCACGATCGCCCGCGTCCTGTTCGGCGGCGCGATCGAGCCGGCCGTCGACACCGTCCGCCGCCGCATGCCGGTCGTCAACGACTACGTCCGGCGGCGCGGCTTCGCCCCGGTGCGGACCCCCCGCCACTGGCCGACCCCCGGCAACCGGAGGGCGGCGGCCGCCACCGCCGAGCTGTACGCGGTCTGCGACGCGATCATCGAGCGCCGCCGCGCGGAGGGCGGTGACGGCCAGGACCTGCTCTCCCTGCTCGCCTCGGCCCGGGACGAGGACGGACGTCCCCTCGACCCCGCCGAGATCCGCGACCAGGTGCTGATCTTCCTCCTCGCCGGCCACGAGACGACCGCCACCTCGCTCGCCTTCGCCCTGCACCTGCTCGCCCGTCACCCCGAGGCACAGGGCCGGGCCCGGGAGGAGATCGACCGCGTCCTCGGTGGACGCGTCCCGGCGGCCGCGGACCTCGACGCCCTGCCGTACGTCACGGCGGTCCTCAAGGAGGCCATGCGCCTGTACCCGGCCGCGCCCGTCATCGGCCGCCGCTCGGCCGCCGCCACCCGCGTCGGCGGCCACCTCGTCCCGGCCGGCGCGGACGTCATCGTCGTCCCCTGGGTGATCCACCGCCACCCCGGCCACTGGCCGGAGCCCGGGCGCTTCGACCCCGGCCGCTTCACCCCGCAGGCGGAGGCCGCCCGCCACCGCTACGCCTGGCTCCCCTTCGGCGGCGGCCCCCGCGCCTGCATCGGCAGGCACTTCTCCCTGCTGGAGTCCGTGCTCGCCCTCGCCGTGCTGCTGCGCGGACACGAACTCACCGCCGTCGACCACGACGTCCCCCTCGGCGCCGGCATCACCCTCCAGGCCCGCGGACCGGCCCGCTGCCGCCTCACGCCCCGCGCGGGGGTGTGACCGGCGGGCCGCCGGACCGCGCCCCGGACCCCGGGGCCGGTCCGCCGGAACCCTTCATCCGCGCACGCCGGGGCCGGTAGCGTGCCGCACGCGGGCGCCGCCGCTCCGTTCGCGCCGCGACGAGGCGTGTGCGAGCGTGGCCGGAGGCGTATCCGCACACGCCGCGGGTAGGGAAACGGGCCCCGAATGTCCTACGGAGGCGAGTGATGAAGCGACCCAGGATCCTGGTCGTCGGCGGCGGCTTCGCGGGCATGGAGTGCGTGCACCGGCTGGAGCGGCGGCTGACTCAGGACGAGGCCGAGATCACCCTGGTCACGCCCTGGAGCCACCAGCTCTACCTGCCCCTGCTCCCGCATGTCGCCGCCGGCGTGCTCACCCCCCAGGCGGTCGCCGTCCCGCTGCGCCGCATGGTGCACCGCAGCGAGGTCATACCCGGGCGGGCGATCGGGGTCGACCCGGCCGCCAAGGCCGTCGTCATCAAGAAGATCACCGACGAGGAGCTCGTCAGGGAGTACGACTACCTCGTGCTGGCCCCCGGAAGCGTGACCCGCACCTTCGACATCCCCGGCCTCAGCGAGTACGGCCGCGGCATGAAGACCCTGGCCGAGGCGGCGTACATCCGCGACCACGTCATCGCCCAGCTGGACCTGGCGTCCGCCACCACGGACCAGGCCGAGCGTGAGTCGCGGCTGCAGTTCGTCGTCGTCGGCGGCGGCTACGCGGGCACCGAGACGGCGGCGGTTTTGCAGCGGCTGACCACGGCGGCGGCCAAGCGCTACCCGCGCCTCGATCCGGCCCTCATCAAGTGGCACCTGATCGACATCGCGCCGCGCCTGATGCCCGAACTCGGCGAGAAGCTCGGCCTGAAGGCGCTGCAGATCGTCAGCGAGCGCGGGGTCGAGGTCTCGCTCGGCGTGTCCGTCGCCGCGGTCACCCCCGACACCGTGACCTTCACCGACGGACGCAAGCTGCCCTGCCGCACCCTCATCTGGACCGCCGGCGTCGTCTCCAGCCCCCTGGTGGCCACGCTGGGCACCGAGACCGTCAAGGGCCGGCTCGTCACCGACCCCGAGATGTGCATCCCCGGCGCCGACGGGGTCTTCGCCCTCGGTGACTCGGCCGCCGTCCCCGACCTCGACGTGGGCGGTGGCGCGGTCTGCCCGCCCACCGCCCAGCACGCCATGCGGCAGGGCAAGGCCGTCGCCGAGAACGTCGTCGCGGCACTGCGTGGCCGCCCCCTTCAGCCGTACCGGCACAAGGACCTCGGGCTCGTCGTCGACCTCGGCGGGGTCGAGGCGGTCTCCAAGCCGCTCGGCATCCCGCTCAGCGGTCTCCCCGCCCAGGTCGTCGCCCGCGGCTACCACCTCGGTGCGCTGCGCACCTTCCCCGCGCGCTTCCGTGCCGCCGCGGGCTGGTTCCTCAACGCCGTCGCCGGGGACGACTTCGTCCGCACCGGCTTCCAGGCCCGCAGGCCGGCCGCGCTGAAGGACTTCGAGGTCACCGACATCTACCTCTCGCCGGAGGAGATCCGCCGCCACGTCGAGTCGCTGCGCGCGACGGCCGCTTGACCGCCCCACACGTGCACCACCCCCACCCACATCTCGAACGCCCACATCTGAACACCGACACCGCTGACGGCGAGGGACATGACCCAGCGACGTGAGACCCTGCGCATCGCCAACTGCTCCGGCTTCTACGGCGACCGCCTGTCGGCCGCCCGCGAGATGGTCGAGGGCGGCCCGATCGACGTACTGACCGGCGACTACCTCGCCGAGCTGACGATGCTGCTGCTCTGGAAGGCCCGGCAGCGCGACCCCGAGGCCGGCTACGCCCTGTCCTTCCTCGCCCAGATGGGCGACGTCCTCGCCACCTGCCTGGACCGCGGCATCAAGATCGTCGTCAACGCGGGCGGGCTCAACCCCGCAGGTCTCGCCGGAAAGCTCCGCGAACTGGCCGCCCTGGCAGGGCTGAGCCCCTCCGTCGGCCACCTGGAGGGCGACGACCTGCTCGACCGGCTGCCCGGACTCCAGCACGAGGGCCACCCGTTCGCCCACCTGGCCACCGGGCTCCCGCTCGCCGACGCGGACGTGCGCCCGCTCACCGCCAACGCCTACCTCGGCGCCTGGGGCATCACCGAGGCGCTGCGCGCCGGGGCGGACGTCGTCATCTGCGGCCGCGTCACCGACGCCTCCCTGGTGGTCGGTCCCGCCGCCTGGGCCTTCGACTGGGCCACCGACGACTGGGACCGGCTCGCCGGCGCGGTCACCGCCGGGCACATCATCGAGTGCGGGGCCCAGGCCACCGGCGGCAACTACTCCTTCTTCACCGAGGTCGAACGGCCCGTGCGCCCCGGTTTCCCCATCGCCGAGCTGCGGCCCGACGGCTCCAGCGTCATCACCAAGCACGCGGGCACCGGGGGCGCGGTCACCGTCGACACGGTCACCGCCCAGCTGCTGTACGAGATCGACCGCCCCGCCTACCTCAACCCCGACGTCGTCACCCGCTTCGACACCGTGACCCTGGAACAGGAGGGTCCCGACCGGGTCCTGGTCTCCGGCGCCCGCGGCGAACCCGCCCCCGACACCCTCAAGGTGTGCCTCAACCACCATGGCGGCTACCGCAACACGGCCACCTTCGTGCTCACCGGCCCCGACATCGAGGCCAAGGTCCGGTTCGCCGAGGCGTCCCTGCTCGACGCGACCGGCGGCCCGTCCGGCTTCGAGACGTACGACGTCCGCACCGAACCCACCGCCACCGGCGCCCGGCTCACCCTCACCGTCAAGGACCCCGACAAAAACAAGGTCGGCCGCTCCCTGTTCGGCGCCGTCGTCGGCACGGGCCTGTCCACCGCGCCCGGGCTGCACATGGAGCACTTCTCGCCCAGGCCCACCGAGTACGGCGTCCACTGGCCGGCCCTCGTCCCCGCCGCCCTCGTCCACCCCGAGGTCGTGCTGCAGGACGGCACCCGCGTCCCCGTGCCGCGCCCGCCCGTCACGTCGGTACGCGTCCCCGCGCAGCCCCCGGCCCCGCCCGCCCGGCCGGCCGAGGGCCCCACCGTGCGCGCCCCGCTGGGCCTGCTCGTCGGCGCCCGCTCCGGCGACAAGGGCGGCGACGCCAACGTCGGCCTGTGGGCCCGCGACGACGCCGCCTACGGCTGGCTGCGCGACTGGCTGGACGTCGAACGGCTGCGCGCCCTGCTCCCGGAGACCGCCAAACTCGCCGTCAGCCGCTACGAGCTGCCCAACCTGCGCGCCCTGAACTTCGTCGTCCACGGCCTGCTCGGCGACGGCGTCGCCGCCTCCACCCGCCCCGACCCGCAGGCCAAGGGGCTCGGCGAGTACCTGCGCGGGCTGGAGGCCGACATCCCCGCGGTGCTCGTACCCGGGCAGCGCCGCGAGGCATGATCGCGCCATGAGCAACCTCGACCTCCATCCCGCGCCCGCCACGTGCGGCGGGCGTGAGGACGTGTCCGCGAAGCCCGTCCACGACCTGCTCACCGGACGCCTCGTGCCGCTCGGCGAGAGCAGCGTCGTACGCCGTCTGCTGCCCAACCTCGGCCGCCGCATGGTCGGCGCCTGGTGCTTCGTCGACCACTACGGTCCCGACGACGTCGCCGACCAGCCCGGCATGCAGGTGCCCCCGCACCCGCACATCGGGCTGCAGACCGTCAGCTGGCTCCACGAGGGCGAGGTGCTGCACCGCGACACCCTCGGCAGCCTGCAGACCGTACGGCCGAGGGAACTGGGCCTGATGACCTCGGGCCGGGGCATCGCCCATTCGGAGGAGTCCCCGCGCGAGCACGCCCGCCTCCTGCACGGCGCCCAGTTGTGGGTCGCCCTCCCGGACGCGGCCCGGCACCGCGAGCCCGCCTTCGAGCACCACGCCGGCCTGCCGGTGCTGAACGGCGGCCAAGGGCTCACCGCCACGGTGATCCTCGGCGAGGTGGACGGCGCGGCCTCGCCCGGCACCGTGCACACGCCCCTCGTCGGCGCCGACCTCGCCCTCGCCGCGGGCACCGACGTGACGCTGCCGCTGGAGCGGGACTTCGAGTACGCGGTGCTGTCGATGTCCGGCCGGGCCGACGTCGACGGTGTGCCCGTCGAGGCCGGTTCGATGCTCTACCTGGGCTGCGGCCGCACCGGACTGCCGCTGCGCGCGGACACCGACGCGGGCCTGATGCTGCTCGGGGGCGAGCCGTTCGAGGAGAAGCTCGTCATGTGGTGGAACTTCGTCGCCCGCGACGGCGAGGAGATCGCCCGTGCCCGCGAGGAGTGGAACTCCGGCAGTGCCTTCGGCACCGTGCACGGCTACGACGGCGACCGCCTCCTCGCCCCGGAGCTCCCCGCGACCCCGCTCAAACCCCGCGGACGCGAACGCTGACCGCCGCGCGGCGGTGGCCGCCTCGACCGCCTTGGAGGGACCGGCGACGGGTCAGCGCTGGGCCGACCGCATGCACTGCGTCCATTGGGGTCTCCCTGGCCGGTTGCATGGGCCGCGCCGAGGCGTGCGGTCGCGTGAACTCGCCAGCCAGGGCAGGCCTCCTGGGCGGCGTTCGGATTCTCGAGGTCCGCGCGCGGGGGCGGCGGACGCCCGCTGGGCGCTGACCGGCCGTGAGGGCCCGCGGCCGCCGACGTGTGTGCGCTTCGCGAACTCGCTCACCGTCTCGGCGTCCTGGAGTGCCCTGCTCGCCGATGCCCCGCTCGCTGCGGCGGGCGTACTCCGGGTACTGACCGGCCGCGAGGGGCCCGCGGTCCTCCGCGGCGCCGTCGCGGCCTGCGCGGAGGCGCTGCGCCGCGCCGTCGCCGTGTGCGGTTCCAAGGGTCCCCCCGAGGCATGCGCGAACTCGCCCACCGGGCCGGTCTCCTGGGCGCGCCCGGTTCGCGGTGGCGTCGCCGGGCCGCCAGGGACCCGCGCCGACCTTGCGGACTGCGCGGCTGTGGCCGCCTCGACCCTCGTGGAGGGCCGGTGCTCCCGCGCGGGGTGCGGGCGCGTCGTGCTGCTCCGTCGCGGAGACCTGAGGCCCCTGGCGTCCCCCTCGCGATCGGTGCGGCCGTGGTACTGCGCCGCACGGCCGGCCCGGCGGGCTCCGTGGGTCCCGCCGAGGCGTGCGTGTCACGCGAACGCGCCTGCCGCGCGGCCTTCCGGGACGGCTCCCCGCCGCGGCGCGGGGCGGCGCTGCTTCCTGGCTTCCCCGGCCACGGGGCCCGAGACGCCGGGCGGCGGTTCCCGGCCGACTCGGAGGACCCTGCGGACGCGTACACGCCGCGCGAATTCCCACCGCCGGCCTTCCCAGGCGCCCTCCGGGTCGTCACGTCCGCGAGGCGCCGGGGGTCCCGTGCCGCCCGGCGGCCCGGGCCGTCCGGCGGACCGGGCCGTCCGCCGGCAAGCGCCCGCGCTGTCAGACGCGGAAGACCGCCCCGACGAACTCCGTCAGCAACCGTTCCTTGAGCGGTACGGGCAGTCCGTCGAGCAGCGCCAGTACCGGGGCCATGCGGTGTGGCAGCCCGGTGCCGCCGCCCATGCCGGCGAAGGCCAGTACCGCCTCCACCTCCTCCGGTCCGAGGGTGGCCGGGTCGAGTTCCGCAGCGAACTGCGCGACCGCCGGGTCCACCGTCACCGGGTCCAGGGCGCGGGCCGCCTTCAACGCCGCGTCCAGGTCGGTGAGGAGCGCGTCCACCAGACCGGCCGCCGCGGGGGTCAGGGTCAGGTGCAGATTGGGCGGCAGCCCGTCGAAGGACAGCTGCGGCTGCAGGTACCAGCCGCGTTCGCGCATCTCGTCGGCGAGGTGGAGCAGCAGGCTCAGGTCCGGTGTGCCGTCGGCACCGAGCAGCGTGAACGCGAGGAGCCCGGCCTGGGGATCGCCCAGCACCCGCACGCCCTCGACGGCGCGCAGCCCCGGCAGCAGCCGGTCGGCGGCCGCGGCGGTGCGCTCGGCAAGCGCGCGGTAGCCGTCCTCGCCGATGTGCCGCTGCACGGCCCACGCCTGGGCCAGCAGCCCGGCCGACTTGGTGCCCTGCACGGTGGGGTTGACCACGGGGTAGCCCGGCCAGCCCGCGTGCGCGAAGTACTGGTGGCGGCGCAGTTCGGCGTCCCGGTAGAGCACCACGGAGGCGCCCTTGTCGGCGTAGCCGTACTTGTGCAGGTCCACCGAGAGCGAGGTCACCCCGGGCACCGACAGGTCGAAGGCCGGCACGTCCCGCCCGGCGCGCCGCAGGTAGGGCAGCAGCCAGCCGCCGATGCACGCGTCGACGTGGCAGAGCACGCCGCGGCCGGCCGCCGCGGCGGCGATCTCCGCGACCGGGTCGACCACCCCGTGGGCGTACGAGGGCGCCGAGGCCACCACCAGCGCCGTGCGGTCGGTGATCGCGGCCGCCACGGCCGCCGCGTCGGCCCGCAGCGTGTCCCGGTCCACCGGCACCACCACGGTCTCCAGACCGAGGTAGGCGGCGGCCTTGTGGAAGGCGGCGTGCGCGGTGGAGGGCAGGACCAGCTGCGGCGCGGTCACCGCGCGCACCGCGCGGGCGTGGTCCCGGGCGGTCTTCACGGCCAGCAGGATCGACTCGGTGCCGCCGCTGGTGAAGGTGCCCTGGGCGCCGGGCGTGCCCAGCAGGGCCACGGCGGCGGCGATCAGGTCGTTCTCCAGTCGGGCGACGCTGGGGAAGACCGTCATGTCCAGCCCGTTGACGGTGGCGAACGCCGCGTACGCCGAGGCGGCCAGCTCGTCCACGCCGGACAGCCCGGAGTCGTAGACGTAGGCGAAGGTGCGGCCGCCGCGGGTGGGGGCGTCGTCCGCGCGCAGCTCACGCAGCTGCGCCAGCACCTCGCCGGCGGGGCGGCCCTGGGGGAGGGCGGGGGAGGGAACGGGCTCAGTGGGCATGGTCGTCGGTGTCCTCGGGCGGGTCGGTGCGGTCGGGGGTCTGCGGGGCCGGGCCGGAGTCCACGGGGTCCTCCCGGTAGCGGTGGAGCAGCCACAGGCTCGCGGCGGCGAGCACCGCGGGCAGCACGCTCATGCCGGCGGTGATGCCGGTCAGGGCCGAGTCCGGCTGGTCTACGTGGTGCGCGGCGTCCGAGGAACGGAACCCGCTCACCGCCAGCACCAGCGCGAAGGCCCCGGCGCCCAGCGCGAACGCCAGCGTCTCGGCGGCCGTCCACAGCCCGGTGAAGGTGGCCGCCCTGCGCCGCCCGGTGCGGACCGCGTCCGCGGCCAGGGTGTCGGCGAGCATCGTCAGCGGGAGCAACTGCAGCCCCGCGTAGGCGATCCCGACGGCGGCGACCGCCGGGTAGCCGAGAGCCGGCCCCGCGTACGGGGTCAGGGCCAGCAGGGCGGCACCGGCCACGAAGAGCAGCGAGGCGCACCACTGCGCGTACGTCACGCCGCGCGCCCGGGCCAGCCGGTTCCACAGCGGCATCACCAGCACCAGCGGGCCGATCATGCAGACGAACAGCGGGGTGACGGCCCCCGCCGAGCCCAGGGTGTACGTGGCGAAGTACTGGACCCCGGCCAGCATGATCCCCACGGCGAGCGCCTGCAGCGTCCACATGCCCACCAGGAACAGGAACGGCCGGTTGTCGCGGGCCGCCGCCAACTGTGCCCGCAGCGAAGCCTCCGACTCGCTGCGGGCGACCGACGGCGCGTGCCGGGTGAAGCGCCAGGCGCCGAGCATCCCCACCAGCAGAAGGACCGCCACGACCGCCCCCATCAGCCGGTAGCCCGCGGGCGTGTCGCCGTATCCGTGGGCGACCGCGGGGGCCAGCGCGCCCGACAACAGGATCGCCACCCCGAGGAACGCCACGCGCCAGCCCAGCACCCGGGCGCGCTCGCCGGGGTCGTCCGTCATCTCGGCGGGCATGGTCACGTACGGCACCTGGAAGACGGCGTAGGCGGTGGCGGCCAGCAGGAAGAGCACCGCCACGTAGCCCGCGGCGGCGGCCCCGCGCAGCGGCGGCGCCGCGAAGACCAGCGCGAACAGTGGCGGCAGCGTGAGCGCCCCGGCCAGCAGGAACGGCCGCCGGGAGCCGCCCTGCAGCCGGCTGCGGTCGGCGGCCGCGCCCACCAGGGGGTTGACCAGCACGTCCCACGCCTTGGGGAGGAAGACGGCCGCGCCCGCCACGGCCGCCGGGACGGCCAGCACATTGGTGAGGTAGTAGAGCAGGATCAGGCCCGGCACCGTGCCGAAGGTGCCGGTGCCCAGCGATCCCAGGCCGTAGCCGATCCGCACCTGCCGGGGCAGCGGCGGGGCGGACGCTCGGCCGGCGTCCTCGGCGGGTGCGGAGGGCAGCGTCTCGGACATGGCTCCCCTGCGGGTCCGGGTCGACTCGGGGCGGCGTACGCGACGGCGTGGCGTACGCGACGGCGCGGCGTGCCGTGGCCGGACGCCGCGCCGTCAGGCGTAGGAGATCACGCCGACCCGGGACTCGGACAGACCCCTGAACAGGTCAGTTCACGAAAAGGGCCGGTCCCGCCACCACCCGGCCCGCGACCTCGCCGAAGCCGATCCGGGTGCCGTCCGGCCCCGGGGCGGTCGCCGAGATGACGAGCTCGTCGCCGTCCTCCAGGAACGTCCGCTTCGTGCCGTCCGTCAGCACCAGCGGCTCCTCGCCGTTCCACGTCAGCTCGATCAGCGCGCCCCGCTGCTCGCGCCGCGGGCCGCTGATGGTCCCCGAGGCGAAGAGGTCGCCCGCCCGCAACGAGGCGCCGTTCACGGTCATGTGGGTGAGCATCTGGGCGTACGTCCAGTACATGGTGGAGAACGGCGGACGGGAGACGACCTCGCCCCGCAGCCGGACCTCCACGGCGATGTCGAGCCCGCGCGGCGGCGTCCCCGCGCCCCGGTCGTCCAGGTACGGCAGCGTCCCCACGTCGTGCGGCGGCGGGGCGACGCGCGCCGCCGACAGCGCGTCGAGGGGGACGACCCACGGGGAGACGGAGGTCGCGAACGACTTCCCGAGGAACGGGCCGAGCGGCACGGTCTCCCAGGCCTGGATGTCGCGGGCGGACCAGTCGTTGAGCAGGCAGACCCCGAAGACGTGCTCCTCGGCCGCCGCCAGCGGCACCGGCTCGCCCTGCACGGTCGGGCCGCCGACGACGAAGCCGAGCTCGGCCTCGAAGTCCAGCCGTTCGCACGGCCCGAAGGACGGGGCGGACAGGGCGGCGCCCCTGCGCTGCCCGTTCGGCCGGACCACCGGCGTCCCCGACACGACGATCGTGCCGCTGCGGCCGTGGTAACCGATCGGCAGGTGCTTCCAGTTGGGGGGCAGCGGCTCCCCGTCCGGGCGGAAGATCCGGCCGACGTTCGTGGCGTGGTGCTCCGAGGCGTAGAAGTCGACGTAGTCCGCGACGTCGAACGCGAGGTGGAGCGTGACGGAGCCGCGCGGCAGCAGGTGCGGCTCGACGGCCGCCCGGTGGGCCTCGTCGGTCAGCCAGGCGGTGACCAGCGACCGCACCGCCGTCCAGGCCGAACGCCCGGCCGCCAGCAACGGGTTGAGCGTCGGCGCCGTCAGCAGCCCGGCCTCGGGCCCGGCCGTTCCCGCTCCGGCGGCCCGTGCGGCGGCGCCCGCGTCGAGCACGTGGTCTCCGATGGCGACGCCGATCCGGCGTTCGTGCGGACGGTCCGCGGTGGTGAACACCCCGTACGGCAGATTGTGGACGCCGAAGAGGGAGTCGTCCGGCACGGCGACCCAGGTGGGGGCGGCCATGGCACCTCCAGATACGTCGGGGCCGCGCTTCCTCGCGCGGTCGGCTCACCCTAACGTCCAGCGTGGCCTTCGCCGCCGTGCGGCCCCGCGTCGGTAGTCTCGCCGGACATCACCCGTTCCGCCCCATTCGCGAACGAGGAGGACGACGATCAGCCCTCCCGTGAACCAGCCCCAGGAAGCCGACCAGCTGCGCGACCTGCTGCGCCGGCCGGCGTACCGCAGGACGCTCGTGTTCTCCGCGGTGATCGGCATCCCGGTGTCCTTCCTGGCCTTCTGGTTCCTCGTCGCCCTCCACGAACTCGAGCGGCTGCTGTGGGAGGTGCTGCCCGGGCACCTCGGCCTGCAGACGCCCCCGTGGTGGTGGCCGCTGCCGCTGCTCACCCTGGCCGGTGCGGTCGTGGGCCTGGTCGTCACCCGTATGCCGGGCCGCGGCGGCCACGTCCCGGCCGGCGGCCTGCACACCGGCGGGATGGCCACCTCCGCCCTGCCCGGCGTGGTCCTCGCCGCCCTGGCGGGCCTGCCGCTGGGCGCGGTGCTCGGGCCCGAGGCCCCGCTCATCGCCTTCGGCGGCGCACTGGCGCTGCTCTTCCGCGACCTGGTCCGCTCGCCGGCGACCCCGCAGACCAACGCGCTGGTCGGCGCGGCCGGTTCCGCGGCGGCGATCGCCACGATCTTCGGCAACCCGGTGGTGGCCGCGGTGCTCCTGATGGAGGTGGCCGGGGTCGGCGGGTCCCAGCTGTTCGCCGTGATGCTGCCGGCCCTGCTCGCCAGCGGCGTGGGCGACATCGTGTTCACCGGCTTCGGCCGCTGGACGGGACTGAAGACCACCCACCTCGACATCGGCCTGCCCCGCCCGCCCACCCTCGACGCGGGCGACGTGGCGTGGGGCGTGCTGCTCGCCCTGGCGGTCGGAGTGGCCGTGCACCTGATCCTCACCGGCGGCAAGGCCGCCGCGGTGTTCGTCTCCCGCCGGCCGCTGCCGCACACCGTGCTCTGCGCACTCGCCGCCGGCGTGTGCGCCGCCGTGTACGCGCTGGCCACGGGCCGCACACCGGAGGAGGTCGCCTCCTCCGGGCAGGCGGCGCTGGCGCAGATGGCCGCCGACCCGCACGCCTGGCCGGCCGGCGCCCTGGTCGCGGTGCTGCTGTGCAAGGGCGTCGGCTACGGGCTGTGCCTGGGCAGCCTGCGCGGCGGCCCGATCTTCCCCTCGCTCTTCCTCGGCGGCGCCGCCGGGCTGCTGGCCGCCCCGCTGCCGGGTTTCGGGGTCGTCCCGGCGATGGCGGCGGGCATGGCGGCCGCGGGTGCCGCCGCGATGCGCCTGCCGGTGAGCAGCGTGGTGCTCGTGGTGCTCCTGCTCGGCAACACCGCATCGGTGCCGGTCGTGGTGCTGGCGGTGGTCGTCGCCTTCGTGGCGGCCGAACTGCTGCCGCAGGGCCCGGACATCCCGCCCCTGCCGCCGCTCGGCGGCGGGCGGCCGCCCGCGTCCGGCGCGGCGTCACGGCCCGCGTCGCCGCACCCCTGAGGAGCGCCGGGTACGCGAACCCCCGGCGGGCGTCGCCATGGTGCCGGTTCAGGCGGCCTCCGCCCGGACGCGTCCGGTGCGGACGGCGTCCACGAGTGCCCGGTGGTCCCGTTCGTTCTGGTCCGCGTACGCCTCGGCGAACCCGGCGACGGCCCGGTCGAAGACGTCGGACCCCCCCAGGTACGCGGCGATCGCGATCCGGTCCCCGGACCGCGCGTGCGCCCGGGCCAGCGTGGCGCCGCACACCTCCCCGAACAGCGTCATCGTCCTGGGCACCAGGCTCTCGGCCACCACGATGCCCTTCCAGTCGCGCAACTGCCGTACGTAGAAGTCGCGCTGCCGCCCGTCGATGCCGTGGAGGCGTTCCCAGCCGAGGAAGATGTCGCTGGTCGCCTGCATCAGGCGCTGCCCGGCGACCACCCGCTCGCCCTGCGTACGGTGCGGGCCGGCCCTCGCGTACGGGGCCAGGACCGACTCCTCGGCCTCCTTCGCCTGCAGGAACAGCGGATCCTCGTCGTCCTTGCCCAGCAGGAGCAGGATCCAGCAGCGGGTCCCCACACTGCCCACCCCGACGACCTTGCGCGCGCAGTCGGCGAGCCGGTACTGCTCCAGCAGGAAGCGGCGGTCGGGCTGCAGGGAGTGGCCGTAGCGCTCGACCAGCCGGGAGATCTCCTTCTCCAGGGCGGCGCGGGCGTCGCCGTCGAGCAGGTCGCGCAGCGGCATCAGCAGCGGGGGATCAGGGGCGATCAGGCGCCTGCCGTCGATCACCCGGGTCAGCTTGTCGAAGACCTGCAGCGTGTCGTGGGCCCGCGCCCGGGCCCGGGCACGCTCCCAGCGCAGCACGTCCTCGCCGCCCATCATCGGGGCGAACTGCTGCTGCAACCGGTCCGCCTCGAAACGGGTGTACCAGACCTGCAGGTTGCCCATCCCGGCGAAGCCGCGCATCCGCCGCCGGTACGCTCCCACCGCCGCCCGCACCACCCCCGCGCGCTCGGCCGCCGAGAAGCCGTTGGCACGGCCCGCGATGACCAGACTGGCGGCCAGGCGCTTGACGTCCCACTCCCAGGGGCCCGGCAGGGTCTCGTCGAAGTCGTTGATGTCGAACATCAGCCGCCGCTCCGGCGAGGCCAGCAGCCGGAAGTTGAGCAGGTGCGCGTCCCCGCACAACTGGGCCCGCAGGCCCGAGCGGGGCGTGTGCGCGAGGTCCCCGGCCATGACCGCGGCCGCCCCGCGGTAGAAACGGAACGGCGATTCGGCCATGCGGCCGTAGCGGATCGGCACGAGCTCCGGCACACGCCGCGCCGACTGCCCCTCCACGACGTCCACCGGATCGGCCCGGTCCGCCGCGGGCGCGTACTCCGCGTGGGCGGAGCGGGGGGTCCTCTTGCGGGCCGCCTTGCCGCGCGCGGCCCGCTCCCCGGGCGAACTCCACCGGGCGTCCACGGTCATCGCGGTCACCGTCCTCCGGGCCGCACGGACCTCGCCGGGAATGCGTGGGTGCGCCGGCCCCCTCAAACGTAAGCCCGGCACATGGGTCCGGCGAGCCCGACCCGGGGCCGCGGAGTTGTGCCCCTGGGCGGTCCCGGTGACCATGACCCCATGGACGCGGCCGGCCACCTTCCGGGGCCCCCGGCCCCCGGCGGGGGCGGCGATGGTCCTTGACCTCGTCCTGATCGGGCTGGCCGTCACCCTGTTCCCGTTCCCGCTGATGGCGTTCGTGCTGGTGCTGAGCACCCGCGGCGGGGCGTGGAAGGGACTGGCCTTCATCGTTGCCTGGCTGGCCTGCCTGGTCGCGGTCGTCGCGGCGGTGCTGCTGCTGACCCAGGGCAAGCCCCCGGAGCCGAAGTCCTCGCCCTCGACGGCCGCCCTTGCCGGCAAACTCGCCGTCGGCGTCGGCCTGGTGGGCTACGCCGAGCACCGCAGGCGCCGCGCGGCGCGCCCCCACCGGCCGTCCCGGATGACGAGCCGCCTGGAGCGCGTCTCCGCCTGGTCGTCCGCGGGCCTCGCGGTGCTGCTCCAGCCGTGGGGACTGGTCGCGGCGGGCGCCGCGACCGTCGTCGAGGCCGACCTGTCCCACCTCGAGTCCTACCTGGCGCTCATGGCGTACTGCCTTATCGCCAGCTCCACCCTGCTGACGATGGAGGTCTACACCCTCGTCGCCCCGGACTCCGCCCGCGTCCGGCTGCGCGTCCTGCGCACCTGGCTCGACGGCCACCAGGACCAGGCGATCATCGGGCTGTGCCTGGTCATCGGGCTGGTCCTGGTCGCCAAGAGCCTCTTCCAGCTCACCGCCTGAGCCTGCCCCCGCTGCGCCGCGCCGAGTTGCCGCCCCCGCCGGTCGCGGGCGTAATGCAGGGGTGGACATGATCCATGTCCGTGCGGTGAGCCCGCCGGACCTCACGGACCGGGCGCTGACCGCGCTCGGTGCCGATCCCTGCGTGCTCAACCTCGTCCTGCTGCGCGGCGGCGCCCGCCACCCGGACGGCGACGCCATCGAGTGCGACGTGCTGACCGGTGCAGCCAACACCGTCCTGCGCGGGCTGCGCGAACTCGGGATCGACCGCCGCGGATCGCTCGTCCTCGACCCCGTCGACGTCGTCCTCTCCGACACCGCCGAGCGGGCCGGAGCGGCCTCCCCCGGCGCACGGCTGCGCACCCCGGTGTGGGACCAGGTCGAGGCCCGCATCCGGGCCGAGGGCCGCTACCCGCCCAGCTTCCACCTGCTGCTGGTCATCGCCGGGATCATCGGCGCGGTCGGCATCATCAGCAACTCGCAGATCCTCATCGTGGCCGCGATGGTCGTCGGACCCGAGTACGGGGCCATCACCAGCGTCGCCCTCGGCATCGACCGCCACGACCGCGCCCGGGTCCGGGAGGGGCTCCGGGCCCTGCTCGTGGGCTTCGCGCTGGCCATCGCCGCCACGCTGCTCTTCGCCCTGCTCGTACGGGCCTTCGACCTGCAGCCGGAGGCCTTCCGGCTGGGGGTGCGGCCGGTCGCCCACCTGATCAACACCCCCAACTTCTTCTCCCTCGTGGTGGCCGTGCTCGCCGGGATCGTCGGCATCGTCTCCCTCACCGAGGCCCGCACCAGCGCCCTGCTCGGCGTCTTCATCTCCGTGACGACCATCCCGGCCGGCGCCGACCTCGGCGTCTCGCTCGCCTTCGCCTCCTGGGACGAGGCGCGGGGCTCCCTGTTCCAGCTGCTGCTCAACGTCGTCGTGCTGATCCTCGTCGGCACCGGGACCCTCAGGTGCCAGCGCGCCATCTGGCGCCGCATCAGCGCCGGGGCGGCGGCCCGGGCCGAGGTGCGATGACCCCCTCCCGGTGGTCCAATGGCACGGGGGATGGCCGGGGGGGGAAGGGAGCAGTGCCGTGAGCGACGCGATCGACGAGATGGGCCCCATCGACTACGTGGTGATCGAATTCCCCGGCAACCGCATGACCGGGGAGGCCTTCCCGCTCCTGCTCGACCTCGTGGACCGCGGGCTCGTCCGCATCCTCGACCTGACCTTCGTCCGCAAGGACCTGGACGGGAGCGTCGCCGGCCTGGAGATCGCCGACCTCACCGCCGCGGGACTCGGCGAGCTCGAGGTCTTCCAGGGCGCCTCCTCCGGCCTGCTCGGCGCGGACGACCTCGCGGACGCCGCCGCCGTCCTCGAACCGGGCAGCTCCGCCGCCGTCCTGGTCTACGAGAACCTGTGGGCCGCGCCCCTCGCCGTCGCGATCCGCCGGGGCGGGGGCAGGCTCGTGGCCGGCGGCCGGATCCCCGTCCAGGCCGTGCTCGCCTCCCTGGACGCCGCGGAGTCCGGCCCCTGATGACCCCTGGTCAGGCGTTCCCGCCGACCACGGTGAAACTCATCCACGGCTCCGCGTCGGGGATGCCCGGGTTGCTGGTCTTCGTCGCCAGGTAGGTACTCTGCGTGCCTTCGAGGTTCTTGCAGCCGGGACCGGTGTGCAGGACCACGTCGTTGAGGGTGTTGTTCACGATCGACCTGGCACCCGTGGGCGGCAACTGGTGGCAGCCGTCCACCGACGGATTGTCCAGCTGCACCACCTTGTTGTCCGGCGTGGTGTACACCACCGTGCCCACCGCTTGGGAGTCCAGTCCGGAGCAGCCCGCGGCGCCGAGCAGAAGGAACAGGGCGCCGGCGCGGATGCCGTGCCGCCGGAGATCTGCCATGGTGAGCGTCCTCGTCTGTGCGGAGAGCGGTGCCAAGGCCACGCTGCCCCGAAAGCGGCCACGCTGTCATGCCGGGCACGCCCAGTCGGCCGAATCGTCCTCCCCCTGGTGGTGACGGCGGACCAGGTGCCGGCGTGCGGCCCGCCCGGCGCGGTGGTCGAATGGAGGTCCAGGAGCCACCGGAAGGGACGGCACCATGCCCGGTCTACTGCGTGGAGCGGTACGTACGGCCGTCGTCGCGGGCACGGCCACCGCGGTGTCGCAGCGGGTGGCGCGACGGCAGCAGGGCCGGTGGGCGGAGCAGGGCTACGGACAGGCGGCGGTCCAGGAGCCCACGGTCCCCGCCCCGCCGCCCGCGGCCGCCCCGCCTCCCCCGCCCGCCCCGGGGGGCGACATGGCGGGGAAGCTGGAGCAGCTCAAGCAGCTCGGCGAACTGAAGGAGCAGGGAATCCTCACCGAGGAGGAGTTCCGGACGCAGAAACGCGCCGTCCTCGGCGGCTGACGGCGCGGCTCGCCGGAAGCGCCACAGACGCCTGTGGGCGGCTCCACCGGAGATCCGTCCGTCCGCCCCGGCGGCCAGTCGAAGATCGCCAGGAGTTGCTCCCGCGGGTCCGGGCAGGGCTC